>NZ_JANQDF010000013.1:0-25715 GCF_029891675.1 Anabaenopsis tanganyikae CS-531 | reverse complement strand
TTGCTTGGTTTTCGCGTTGGCAATAGTCTTAATTCAATACTTGATATCGTAGGATTATATATCAAGTGGGCGATTTTCTTAACTCACTTATGTCAATTCTTGTCAACATAAGTATAGTTTTGTCTATAAAATAGTCAGCTTAGGACTAGCTCTAGTACTGATCTAATCACATCTGCTGACCCAATATCTCAGGAACCCCGTTGAATTTCGGTAAATATTTCCTCTAGGATTTCCTGTGCACCTTGTTGGCGTAGCAGTTGTGCTAGTTCTGCGCCTAGGTTTTCAGCATCCTTAGCAGCACCTGTCACAGTGTCTTTTACCAGTTTTTGACCATCCACACTGGCAACTATGCCCGTTAGTGTTAATTCATCACTATTTATCTCTGTATTTACACCTATAGGTACTTGACAACCGCCTTCGAGCACCCGCAAAAATGCTCTTTCGGCGAGACAGCGATCGCGGGTTTGAGGATGTTCAATGGCTTTGAGGATGGTGATGATTTCCTGGTCATCTGCACGGCATTCTATCCCTAAAGCACCTTGTCCTACTGCATGGAGGGAAATTTCTGGGGGGAGAATTTGATGAATGCGATCGCTCATTCCCAGGCGCTGTAATCCCGCCGCTGCCAAAATTAGGGCATCATATTCCCCCGCATCCAGTTTAGCCATGCGTGTATTTAAATTTCCCCGGACATCCTTAAAAGTGAAATGGGGGAATTTGTGGCGTAACTGTGCGAGTCGTCTTAAGGAAGATGTGCCAATAACTGCACCTGCTGGCAAAGTTTCAATTTGCTTATCCTGATACTTCTCATGTACCACGAGGGCATCTGCGGGGTTTTCCCGCTCTGTAATCACTGCCAGGGTTAACCCTTCTGGTAAATTAGTGGGTAGATCCTTGAGGGAATGAACTGCAAAGTCAATCTCCTGACTGAGCATTCCCACTTCTAACTCTTTAGTAAATAGTCCCTTATCGCCAATTTTAGCTAATGCTACATCCAAGATTTTGTCGCCTTGGGTAGACATGGTATGGACTTCAAAAGTGATATCAGGAAAGCTTTTCTGAAGTTGTTCTCTTACCCAGTCGGTCTGAACTAGGGCGAGTTGACTTTTACGAGAACCAATGCGGATGGTGCGTGCAGGACTGGAAACAACTGAAGTCATAAATAAAACAGTATCTTAAAACCAGGCGATCAAGTTATTCTCATCTAGATTACCGCAGTGGGTAAGTCTCCGGATTGTTATTGTCTAAATTCAGGTAAACTTTATGCGGTTTTTTTTACATTTTTTTACATTTTGCTGAATTAGTTAACATTTCCCGGCTACAACCCAACTTCACGGGTAGAGGACAGACAGCCCGATAATTTGATAACTTAATTTTATGAAACTGAAGTTTTCTACCCATGAACCGTTCCGCTTGCCTTATCTTTAATCCAGTGGCGGGTCAAGGAGACCCAGAGCAAGAACTGGCGATGATTCGGGCATTATTAGAGCCAGAAATTGACTTGAATATTTATTACACAACAGCAGAACTTGGTGCTGACAAATTAGCTGAACTAGCTGTTAAACAGGGTGCACAAGCAATTATCGTGGCAGGGGGGGATGGCACTTTGTCGGCGGCTGCTACTGCTATAGTGGGTACTGATATTCCCTTGGGGATTATTTCTAGGGGAACAGCCAACGCTTTCGCTGCGGCATTAAAAATACCTGACACCATTGACGCTGCTTGTCAGACAATTTTGCAGGCGGGGACTCGATATGTAGATACAGCTTATTGTAACGGTAAGCCTATGGTACTACTGGCAGGTGTCGGCTTTGAAGCCGATACTGTAGAAATGACAGGTCCAGAAGCTAAAAAACGCCTGGGGATTATGGCTTATATTTTAGCCGGAGTACAACAACTGCGTAATTTACAGAGCTTTGAAGTTGAAATTGAGACTGATGATAAAGTGATCAGAACCACTGCATCAGCTGTAACAGTAGCCAATGCTGCTCCTCCTAGTTCAGTTTTAGCTCATGGTCCAGCAGGTATAATTTATGATGATGGACTGCTAGATTTAACCATAGTGGCTCCGGAAAGTAAAGCAGGAGCGATCGCCGCGACATTTCATTTATTACAAACGGCTTCCAGTGGTAGCCCAGTAGAGCGAGATGATATCGGCTACCTGCGGGGAAACCGATTCAAAATTAACGCCTTACCGCCCCAAAAGGTAGTTTTAGATGGTGAAATCATTGGTACAACTCCCATTGAAGTTCATTGTGTACCAGCAGGCTTGAAAATTTTTGTCCCTTTTGACCAAGCAGTTAGCCCGGTGGAAAAACTAGAGGGACTTCCTAATTTAACAATTCACAGCAAAGATAGTAGTAAAATTCAGGAGTAGGTTGTATTGAAACTCGTTTTTGATCCAGCGACGGCTAAAAAAATTAGCAAGATGCAGCAAAGAGTCAAATGGCAAGACCCGTTAATTTTACAGCGCGGGATTGACCAAACTCGGCTAGTTTTGGGGAACAACCACCCAGATAATCCAGAGTTTTCTTTTTTGGTCGTGGGTGACAGTGGGACTGGTAGTCACAGGGGACATCATCCGCAGCGACGGGTTGCAGAACAAATTCTACCCCATCGCCCGGAATGCAGTTTTATCTTACACACGGGTGATGTAATTTATTTAGTGGGTTCAAGTGAATATTACCAGCAGAACTTTATCCGACCTTACCGAGAATTTCTGGTGGGTGGAGAACATCCAGAAAAAATTGCTTATGACCAGATGGTTTTTAATTTTCCTGTGTTCCCAGTACCGGGAAATCATGATTACTATGACTTACCACCGATATTAAGTTTACTTTCCCTCACCACTTTACCCATTCGGCGTTTATTACCATCGCAATTAGCACTGGATGTAGGCTTACATGGTTCTGGGAAGGGTAGGGCTTATGCAAAGGCATTTTTAGATTATCTCCAAGCTTTTCAGGTTCCCGGTCAGTTAGGAAAACACTTAGATAATTACTATACGGCTCAGACAGATACAGGGCGCTGTCTGAATTACCAAGCGGGGCGCTTTACCCGGTTACCAAATCGGTATTATACGTTTTGCTACGGGGGAATTGACTTTTTTGCCCTTGATTCTAATACATTTAATGAACCAGCGGCAATACCTGAAACACGCGCCGGAATAGAACAGCGTAGACTGTTAGAAAAACGCCGTCAGGATTTTGAGCACGAAAAGCTGCAAATCATGGAAACTTCAGCCAAGCTAAATCCTGAGCATCCCAGCGCAGCGGAGAAACTGGATGACTTACAAGGTCAAATATCACAAATTGAGGAACTGATTGTTGATATTGACAAGCAATTAAACACCGATAAAACAACCGTGACTGATATCGAACAATTGGAGTGGTTAAAAAAAAGACTAATTAAATCTTGGAATACGGCAGATATACGGGGAAGAGTCCTTTATTTTCACCATCCGCCTTATGTGACTGAAGCGACAAAATGGCAACAAGCGCAAACTTTAGCCATTCGCCATCGCCTACGCGGTGTACTGGATGCGGTGGCGGCAGAAGTAGGTTATTTGACACAGGGACGACCCCTAGTGGATTTAGTCTTAAATGGTCATGCTCATTGCTTAGAACATCTGCAAACTTTGGATACAGGACACGCTGACGCTAATATTCACTGGGTTGTCTGTGGCGGTAGTGGGTATAGTCTGCGTCGCCAAAGAACTGAAGGCCCGGATTTAAGAGAAACTGTGGGAGATAGCAGTAAATTAGTGGCGCGATCGCATTTATTCATCGGTCGTCATGGTTACGGTTCTCAAAAGAGACGACCTTATTCCAGTTTACGCATTGACGTTACAGGGGATGACCATCCTCAATTTATTCTCCGTCCCTTGGTCGCGGAATGGCATCAAAGGCAATGGCATAATTCCGAAATCAAATCTTTTACTCTGGGAAATACTCCCCTCTTCTGAGTCAGGAGAGGGGTTGGGGTGAGGTTATTTCTATGGTTGAGAAAATTACTCACCCAAAACTTCTTGTTTCCACAATCGAATTTTCTGAGTTAATTCTTGGCGAGTTTCAGATTTAGCTAGATATCGCCAACTAAACCAAGTAAAGTAAGTAAGACCAATCAACTCAAAAAATGGTGCTAGTAGGGGAACATCATTTATGGCACTTACTACAGCTATTACTAATTTAAGTGTAATCACTGCTGTAATAATTAAAGCTAAGTTGCTTAAAGAGCGCTGATTTTTATAAAAAAAGCTACTTACATATTCAGGAAATTCTCCTAAAAAGTCAGTTGTGCTTCTAGCAACTTGTTGCCATTGAGCTTGGGGTTCATAAGCTGGCGTTAGCTTTGCTAAGTTTGCATCCCTAGAAGGTGGTAGTATTCCATTAGGTGCGATAACTGCTTCGAGTTCCTTTTGTTCAGTTTCCATAGTTTTTGATGTTGGTAGTTACAGCATTTCTTTTAAATTACTGGATATTAATACAGATCACAATCGGGTTTGTGATCTGGGTGAAAATTTTTAATTAATAGGGTAATGTATAATTATCTGGATTTGCCAGTAATGAGGGTTAGATTCCCTCACTACCCTGGAATTATTTAGTTTTTCCTAGTAACTAAGCTTTAATTCCACCAATTTATCCCCGTGGCGGCGCAACAACTGCATTAACAATCACATCATTAACACCGTTAATTTCTTGGGCTAATGGTTCAATTTTAGATAACTGCGCCTGATTATTTACAGTTCCTGAGACAATGACTGTACCTTGTTCTGTAGCCTGAACTGTTAATCGGCCATCAGGTATATTCGCTTCTAATTTAGAACGAACTTCACTGGCTAAGTCTTCTGGAGTTCTGTCGGTAGTATCATCGGCTAAAGCATCAGTTCGCTCTTCACGGGCGCGAATATCAGCATCTAGTTGTCTTCTGCGGATTTCGCTTTGAGAATCTTCAAGTGAGGCTTGTCTTTCTTCTGGGGTTGGTGCTTCTACAACTTCACCGGGAGCGGGAGCAGTCCTATCGGTTCTCGCCACATCTTCACAAGCAACCGCACCCAATAATACAACGCAACTAATTAAAAAAGGAGTGAGCTTTTGCATTTTGTAACTCTTCCTCACAAATTGAAATTGTGAAAATATATTGGCGTTTTTAGGAGTAGCAAGCATTCTCTGGCGCTCTTCCTAGTTCCAATAAATAAAATGAAAGTGTTGTCAGTTTAGATTAAAGTTTTTCATCACGACGGTCTACAATCACTACTGTCGGTTCATGGCGATCGCTAGGAACTGTTTGTACAACTGGTGTAGTCTGATGTCTATGTTCTCTACCGTCATTGGGGTAGTCATAAACACCAAAATCTTGAACACCGTAGCGGTTAAAAATTGCTTCTGCTGTGGCAATTTCTGCGTCTGTGCCTTCTATAATCACTAAATAATGTCCTTGTTCAACCCGCTGCTGATAAACTCTAGCCCGTTCTTCGGGAATTCCTAAGCCGATTAAGGCACCTATTAGACCACCAGCAGCAGCACCTATACCAGCGCCTGCTAGAGTTGTCGCCAAAGTTGTTGCTGTTGCACCCGCGAGCATAATCGGCCCAATTCCTGGAATTGCTAAAGTTCCCAGACCGACTAATAAACCAGTAATACCGCCCAAAGCGCCGCCAGAAATTGCTCCAGCTGCAGCACCTTCATCGGCTTTATTACCTACCTGTTCTCTGGTTGGAGTACCAGCAATATCACCTCTGTGTTCTGCATCTTTGGCGATAACAGAAACTCCCTCCATGGAAAAGCCGGAACTTTTCAATTCATGCAATGCTTTTTCAACATCTCTACGGTTAGAAAAAGTACCTACAGCTCGTCTATGTACGTTAACTACCATTTTAACAAACCTCATCTTTATTGATATCGTTTAAATTCTTGCCAATTCTGTACCTTAACTTAGCCAGTTAATTGTATCTGGTAAATTACAG
Organism: Anabaenopsis tanganyikae CS-531; assembly: GCF_029891675.1. NCBI lineage: Bacteria > Bacillati > Cyanobacteriota > Cyanophyceae > Nostocales > Nodulariaceae > Anabaenopsis > Anabaenopsis tanganyikae. Next base: position 19,750 of record NZ_JANQDF010000013.1, on the reverse strand, counting down.
CGCATTTGATTTGATTGACGTACACAAGGGCGGGGATCCATACCCATCCTAGAGGAGTTATGATCTTAAGATGTGTACTTCATTTAGTTGAAAAGTGCTGTATTAAACTGCATCCTTCTATATAAAAATGCTATCAACACCTTCTATTTACACATTTTTATTGAGGATTTCCATCAATCCCTTGACATAATTGCGATCTCTTTCATTAGACATAAGTATTGATATCCGCAAAACAGTATATGAATTATTGTGGAGATTTAAATTATGGCTTTTACCTTCTATTTGGGTAGGCAATTAATCAATAATAGTTAAATAGAATTATAAAAAATATGACTTTGGGAACAGGGGTTTATGACCTAAGAAAGTGGAGTTATAGATAAATGAATATTTAAAATGTGAGAAATGGTTATTGCATTCAGTAGGACTAGGAAAATCTTATGATTATGTTTCAAAGTGTGGGAACCATTTTGAAGTGGGTTTGGCTACCTATGGAGATAGCACCCAGAAATGGAACTTCAGAAAGTTTAACTCCAGAACAAGTATCATTACTGTTTTCTGGTCCGAAGTTGATAGTCGCACTATTAGCTGGTACCTTAATGGCTTTGGCCTTCCAATTTTTACTGACAAATTTTTCTCTAGCGGTAGGAATTTTATCTTTAGGAAGTGATTCCGCTGCTGGTGGTGAGTCGAGTACCTGGGGCGGTACGATTCGCAAAATTGAAAAGAAGGTGGGATTTTGGGGATTAATCAGCGCCAGTATTGCATTATTTATGGCTTGTTTTCTAGCAGTCAAACTGAGCTTAATTGAAAGTATGCTCCTAGGAGCAATTATGGGTGTAGTTATCTGGTCTACCTACTTTTCCTTAGTGGTTTGGCTGGGTTCATCAACCCTGGGTTCTTTGATTAGCTCCTTTATAAATACTACAAATGCAGGATTACAGGCTATACTCGGTACAGTTAGGGCTAATGTGGCGAAAAAACCAGCGGTTTCTACTGCTGAAGAAATTATAGATACAGTCCGGCGGGAATTAACTTCGGGTTTAGATGCTGAAAGTATTAAGAATACTCTACAAGGTTCCTTAAAAGCTCTGCAAATACCACAACTAGATTTAGCCGATATTCGCCAACAGTTTGAGCGGATACTGGGCGATGTAGATTTATCATCTATTGGTGGGGGTGATTTAGCAGAAAAAATAAATCGCCAAACATTTGTGGATTTAATTAGCAGTCAGACAAATTTATCCAAAAAAGAAATTAATCAAATTGCTGACCAACTAGAACAGGCTTGGAAACAAGTTGTTGCTCCTCAAAGTCCTACGGAGCAAGTGATTAATTTAATTAAATCTGCTACACCCGAAGAGTTGAAATCTGAAAAATTAGGTGAACGTCTTGAGAAATTGGTGGGAGTTAGAGAAAATGGTAATGGTCGCAATGCTTGGATTCAAGAAGGGATAAAATATGGTTTGAGTAGTGCTATACCAGCAGTATTAGAACGGGTAGACTTTTCTGATATTGATCTAGAAAAAATTACCACTCAAATACAAAAGCTCAGAGACAAAGTTGAAGATATAGATGTGGAAAAAATTAGCGCACAGTTACAAAGTAAAATAACTGCAAGATTACCACAGCCAACCTACAATAGTATCAAAGCGGATGTAGAAGACTACATTCTCAATTGTTTACCTTGGCATTTTAACCGCACGACAATCAGAGATGAATTTCAAGAAGTGATCTATGATCCACAGGCAGATCCTACCACCACGCGCTGGGAATTAAGCCAAATCAATCAAGAGGATTTTAGAAACTGGCTCAAACAGCGGGGTGATATCAGCGAGGGTAGGGTGACGGAAATTAGTCAGCAGATGGAAAGTATTCGGGAGGAAGTTTTAGAAATTGTTCAACAGGCGGAAGTCCGGGAAAAAGGTGACGAACTGCGCTTACGGATAGAAAATTATTTGCGTTCTACAGGTAAAGCAGAACTGAGTCCAGATGCTATTGAGCGGGATGTGAGCAATTTATTAGAAGATTTTACAGATTTAGATATTGGCTTACAAGCATTTGACCGTGATGCTTTTGTGCAATTGCTTTTACATCGTCAAGATTTGAGTACAGCAGAAGCTGATCAGATTGTCGGTCAATTAGAAAGTATCTGCGATCGCGTCTCGAATCAAGAAAGAGCAACGGCCAATGAATTATGGCAAAGAATAGAAGACTATCTGCGGAATACCAACAAAGCAGAATTAAATCCTGAAGGTATTAAACGTGATTTTGCCGCTTTAGTAGAACAACCGGAAGTAGGAATTAATTTAATCCGCAATCGCCTATCCCATTTTAACCGGGATACAGTGGTAAAGTTACTGAGTCAAAGAGAAGATTTAAGCGAGGAGGAGGTTAACCAAACCTTTGAGGAAATCCAAGCAGTAGTTGAGCGCATTTTACAAGTACCGCAAACAACAATCAATAAATTGAGCGAATATCTGCGCAATACTAACTTGGAAACACTCAACCCAGAAGGTATGAGGAGAGATTTGGAAACATTACTCGCTGACCCGCGGGAGGGTGCTTTAGCATTCCGCCATCGCCTATCGGTTGACCGTGATACATTGGTAAAACTCCTGAGTCAACGTCAAGATTTGACCCCAGGGCAAGTTAATCAGATCATTGATCAGATAAAGTTGGGGATTAATAGTATAATTAGAACACCACGACGCTATACTAGTCGTGCGGCTCAAAGAGTTAGGGATTTTGAAGCTCATCTAGAAAATTATTTGCGTCACACTGATAAAGAGGAACTCAACCCAGAAAGCATTAAACGTGATGTGCAATTATTGCTGCGAGATCCACAAGTGGGATTGGCTAATTTAGGCGATCGCCTGGGGCGATTTGACCGTTCCACAATTGTGGCTTTATTATCTCAAAGGGAGGATATTTCCCAAGAGGAAGCTAACCGCATCGTGGATCAAATTGAGTCGGTGCGTGATTCAGTTGTGCAGCAATGGCAGCAGGTTCAGGAAAGGGTAGAATCGGTAATTGAGGGAGTTTTTGCCAAAATTCGCGATTATCTCAACTCCTTGGAGCGTCCAGAACTAAACTATGAGAGCATTCAGCAAGACTTTGCTAAATTATTCGATGATCCCCAAGCTGGATTTGAGGCTTTGCGCGATCGCCTGAATCAATTTAATCGTGATACCTTGGTAGCTATTCTCAGTTCTCGTGAGGATATTTCCCCGGAGGATGCTAACCGCATTATTAACCAAATAGAAGCGGCGCGGGATAGTATATTGCATAGAGTTGAACGCCTCCAGGAAGAAACCAAAAAACGCCTCCAAGCAATTCAAGAACAGGCACAAATTCAAGCTGAAGAAACCAAGAGAATTGTGGCTAATGCAGCTTGGTGGCTATTTGGTACGGCGTTGACTTCTCTGTTCGCCAGTGCGATCGCCGGAGCCATGGCCACTCAATTGCGGTATATGATATACATCCCACCAATGTAGAGAGCGATCAGAGTCAGTCCATCCCAAGTTACATACATCCGGGAGCGACTGACCGCATGATAGATTAGTCCAACAATGGCGACGGAAGTCATGATCATGGAAATGATCGCAGTAAACAGATGCACATCACTAATTTGCAACCACAAATCACCTTTGAGGTACGCCACATCGTAAATTCCCAGAATCGCTAAATTCCAGAGATTAGAGCCGAAAATATTAGAAACTGCCATTTCTACTGCATTCATGCGAATTGCTTCCAGGGATACCACCACTTCCGGTAGTGATGTGGCCGCAGCTAGTAACAAGGAGCCTATAAAGCTTTGTCCCAATCCAGTGGTTGTTGCTATCTCATCCCCCAAATACGCCAGCCACACACCTAAAAGTACGGTAGCTAGAGCCAGTAAGGTAAAATTCAGATAAGCTCGTCCACGTTTAATATGTTGGTATTGAGCAGCTTCTGGTTCCACTTCCAAGATAGCCGCAGCCATTCGCCTGATTTCAAACTGTGTCATGATCCGGGCGCTGACTACATAAAGTAGGATTAATAACAAACTGGGAATACCAACCCATCCGAAAGCCAGATGAATTCCTTTCTTAGTTAATAGCATTCCCGCAGCAGTTAACCCCAACATCGCACAACCTAAACTAGCGGACAAACCCAGACCCACTGGTGCGCGTTTAAGTAATGGCTCCCGTCCGCTGACAAGATCGAGTATTCCCAAAACCATTAAATTGAACAGACAACTACCCAAAATACCCCCGACTGCTAAATCTGGAGCGTCTAATACCGTTACTGCACTGACTCCTGTAGCCAATTCTGGTAATGATGTGACACCGGCCAAAAGTAGACCACCAACCCAGGTACGCCCCAAGCCTGTTTTCTCAGCTACAACATCAGCGCTTTGGGAAAGCCGCATACCTACAGCAATCACCAACAGGACACACACAAGAACTTGAATAAAAAGAAACATAAGAAGTAGTGAATGAGAGAATGGGGATTAAACAAAGTATAGTCCCGTCAAGGCTATCCTTGGGGTTTTGTCAGCATTAAAAGTAATTTAACGCACATGACATCAATTTTCAAAGTAATTTAACGCACATGATATCAATTTTTGCTCCCATATGCTATTTTTTAAATTTCTTGATTTGTGTCTTTTGTGTATTTCTCCTGAGGGGGGAGGTTTCGCAAACGGTCTAGGTTCCGCATTGATTTTTAACAACTTTTAAATTTTTCAGACTGGGATCTGCGCAACCAGTGATTAGTCCACCCATGGCTTGAACTTGTTGTAAATATTCTAATGCCGATTTAGTAATCAATTCCCCTGGCATTAAAACCGGGATTCCGGGGGGATAAGGACAGACAATTTCAGCGCAGATGCGATCGCTGGTTTGTGCTAAGGGTAAAATTTCATTAGCAGCAAAAAAAGCTTCACGGGGGGAAACGGTTGTTAAATTATCGCTGACAATCAACGCCTTACCGCTTGGGGGATGACAATGGTGGTTCATCTTCTCTAGAGAGGTGAAACCTTGCACCAATTGCTCAATATCAGCTAAGGTGTTCCCTAGAGTAATAATAAAGGTGAGATGTTGCCATGAGGCCAACTCAGGGGTAACACCTAGTTGTTGATCCAGAATTGTTTCGGCTGCAAATCCTGTGAAACCTAAGCCGGAAACGTTGACAGTTAGCCGTGTTTGGTCTAAATTGGGGAGTTGTAAAATGGATAATCCGGCAATAGTGCTGATTCTGCTTCTGGCTATATCTGCAAGTTCCAGGGTGCGAGACATCAGGGCTTTTCCGTGGAGTGCCATTTGTTGACGTGCAGCATCTAAGGAAGCTAAAAGGATATAACTAGGACTGGTAGACTGGACAAGTTGTAAAGCTTTGTTGACTCGGTGAATATCTATGCTGTGTCCTTGGATGTGTAACATTGATGCTTGTGTCATGGCACCGAGTACCTTATGAGTAGATTGTACAGTTAAATCTGCGCCGGCGGCTAAGGCGGGGGTGGGTAATTGGGGATGAAAGGCAAAGTGCGCTCCGTGTGCCTCGTCTACGAGTAAGGGGATATGATATTGGTGGGTGATTTGGGCGATCGCTTGCAAATCTCCACAAACACCGTAATATGTGGGATAGACTACCAAAACTGCTTTGGCTTGAGGATGCTTTTGTAATGCAGCTTCCACAGATGCGGGTGTGATACTGTGAGCAATATCTGAAACTGGGTCATATTCAGGATTAACAAAAATTGGAATAGCACCAGAGAGAATTAACCCAGAAATAGCCGATGAATGCACATTACGCGGCAAGATAATTTTATCCCCAGGACTACAGGTAGCCAAAATTGCCGCCTCAATTCCACAGGTTGAACCATTGACAAGAAACCATGTTTGTGATGCGCCAAAAGCCTCTGCTGCTAGTGCTTGGGCGGCTTGAATTACCCCTTGGGGTGCAAACAAATTATCTAAATCTGCTAGTTCTGTTAAATCAGCCTGAAAGACTTTTGTACCCAGTAGGTTAGCCAAGGGTTGAGAAATGCCCATACCTTGCTTATGTCCTGGGGTGTAAAAAGGCGCGTGAGCGTGGGTTGTATAAGCCTTTAGGGCATCTAACAAGGGGGTTTGGTGTTGATTTTGCATTTGGGAGAAAAGGAGCGGACTTGAAGTTAATATTAAAAATTTATGTGTAAAATATAATTAATTAATCAGCTATACTAGCTCATTTAAGTTTCTATATAGATTACAGTTATGCCAGAAGAAGAAGTAAATTTTTATGAAGAAGATGAAGATCAAGAAATTGAATCTGAATCGGGTATCAATCATAAATCCAAATTAGAAGAAATCCAAAAAATTGTTGTAGCTCGTACTGACTGGACAACGGCGACAATATTTGATCAAATAGTGCGTGAAAACATCCAGCTAAACCCCAGATTCCAAAGAAGAGATGCTTGGGATATTACTCGTAAGAGCCGATTCATCGAATCACTAATTTTGGGATTGCCTATACCACAAATAGTATTAGCAGCCCAGAAAGAGCGGGGTAAATTCATAGTTCTTGATGGTAAGCAAAGATTACTAACAATTCTGCAATTTTATGGTAGCAGTGAAACACCCAATAATGCTTTTGCGTTAAAAAATTTAGAGTTCAGAACTGATATGAATGGTAGTACGTATGAAGATTTAAAAAATCATCTTTTTTTCAACAAAGAGCTTGATGAGCTTGATAACCAAACTATTCGTACCATAGTACTGCGGAATGTGGAGAGCGAAACTTTTTTGTATAAAATTTTTCGCAGACTGAATGTACAAAGCACTCCTTTATCAGCACAAGAACTCAGACAAGCATTACATCCTGGGGAGTTTATCAATTTTCTCGATGACCAGTCAATTAAAAGTCAGGCTCTGAAAAAAATATTTAAATCACCCAACCCTGATTTTCGGATGCGTGATGTCGAGTTACTCTTACGTTATGTAGGGTTCCATTATTTTCTATCAGAATATCGCGGGAATTTGAAAGCATTTTTAGATGAAACTTGTCAGAGATTTAACCAAGATTGGGAACAAAGACATTATGATATTGAATATGTAGTTAATCAATTTGAACAAGCCGTGTATACAACTATTAAGATATTTGAGGAAAAAAACTTTTGTCGAATGTGGTTAGAAAGTGATAACACATATAGAAAACGTTTTAATAAAGCCATTTTAGATGTGATGGTTTTTTATTTTTCCGATGAAATAATAAGAGATAATGCTGAAAAAAATAAAGAAAAAGTTGAGGAGGGATTTAAAAGATTATGTTCATCATCTCCTGACTTTAGGGCAGGTGTTGAGGGAACCACCAAGAATATGCGAGAAACTTACAATCGTTTGAGGTTATGGGGTGAAACATTATTAGAAGTTTTAGATGTAGAGTTTAATCTACCTGAATTTACTAACAATGGGATTTCCTTCAACAGTTTGAGGTAGATTTGATTGTAAATATGCCAAAATCCGCGAGGTTCCGTTGTTTAATTAAAGAATTAAAGAGGTTAAAAAGGCATTTTATCCCCAAGATTAGCCCCATAGGATCATATTCAGAAATGCAGTTATCTAGAACTCTTGCATACAGAGTTTTAGCCCATGCTGAAATTGAGTCTTATCTTGAAGATAGAGTTTGGGAAGTTACTCTAAATGCCAAACAGATGTGGAATAACGGAGGTAAAACCTGTTTGACCTTGATCAGTCTAATTGCCTTCTCAGGTCAAAATATGGAGATACCACCAGACACACTTACACCAAAACAAGGGAATAAAACAGTTCCATTAGATAAAATTAAGATAAGTAAGAAAATAGATTTGGCTATCAAGGCTTTTAAGAAGGTTATTGATAATAATCATGGAGTCAAAGAGGCTAACATTTTAGCATTACTCTTACCCATAGGGATAGATAGTGATGACTTAGATCCTGCTTGGCTGGCTAACATGAATACATTTGGTAGAGAACGAGGTATTGTAGCGCATACCTCTGCTACATCATACAGAACTATTCAACCACCAGACCCCGCAAATGAATTAAGCATGGTAGAGCAGATTACCGAGCAGCTTTTAAAATTAGATGAATTAATCAATAAATTAATGCAATGAAATATTCAACGCCACAGGAAATAATCATCTGTGGTGGGATGATTCTGACGGTCACTTAATGAGGTGGAAATTACTATGACAAAGTATAGCCATTTTGGGAGATTTCGGTTTTCTGGGTTGTCATTTAGCCCGGGAAGGTCGAATAATGGAATTACACCTAAGCTGATTTATTCCACTGCTATTTGGGTCTTAGAACCAGTACCAGTACACAAACTGTTCCCGGTGCAATCCCCCAAACCATCCCAGAACCTGTTTAAATTAACTTTGTAGTTTACAAAATCTTAAATCCAAAATGCTAAGAGCCGGAATTGTCGGACTTCCCAACGTCGGAAAATCTACGTTATTTAATGCTGTGGTTGCTAACGCCAAAGCAGAAGCAGCTAACTTCCCTTTTTGCACGATTGAACCGAATGTCGGTGTTGTCTCAGTCCCGGATGAGCGCTTAGATGTTCTGGCTAAAATTGCTAGTTCTGTTCAGATTATACCAGCGCGGGTGGAGTTTGTCGATATCGCCGGCTTGGTTAAAGGGGCAAGTCAAGGAGAGGGGCTGGGTAATCAATTTTTGTCCCATATCCGTCAAGTTGATGCTATCGTCCATGTGGTGCGGTGTTTTGAAAATGATGATATTATCCATGTAGCCGGTTCTATTGACCCAGTGCGAGATATGGAAATCATTAATTTAGAACTGGGTTTATCAGATTTAGCACAAATTGAACGGCGAATTGAGCGCACGCGCAAACTAGCACGTACGAGCAAAGATGCACAGGTTGAAATCACAGTTTTAGAAAAATTAGCTGCTGCTTTAAACGAGGGTAAATCTGTCCGTCAGGTCAGTTTATCTGCAGAGGAAGAGGAGATAATTAAGGGATTAGAATTACTGACTAACAAGCCAATTATTTACGCGGCGAATGTGTCTGAGGATGAGTTAGCCACGGGTAATGAATTTGTGGAACAGGTTCGACAAGTTGCAGCTGGTGAAAATGCTCAAGTTGTGATTGTTTCCGCACAAGTAGAGGCGGAATTAGTGGAATTACCGGAAGAGGATAAGGCGGATTTTTTGGCCTCTTTAGGTGTGGAAGAAGGCGGGTTAAAATCTTTGATTCGTGCTACTTACACTCTTTTGGGTTTACGGACTTATTTTACTTCGGGTCCCAAGGAAACCCGCGCTTGGACAATTAACGCGGGAATGTCTGCACCCCAAGCAGCTGGGGTGATTCACTCAGATTTTGAACGGGGATTTATTCGCGCTGAAACTGTGGCTTATCAGGATTTAGTTACACATGGTTCTATGAATGCTGCGAAGGAAAAGGGTTTGGTGCGCAGTGAAGGTAAAGAATATATTGTGCAAGAAGGGGATGTAATGCTATTCCGCTTTAATGTGTAGTTATGGGTGGTGTCCCCGGTTGATAACCGGGGACTATGTGAAAAAACTAACGACTTTTTGTTACCCAAAATTGATAGCCAGATTCATTACTTAAGCTATTGGCGAAACTCCGAGCGTCCATTTCTGAGGTAAAACTGGCAGCTTGGGTTTCTTTACCGACAATCAACGCATCACCACAATAATTATTTTTGACTGTACTCAAGGCACTGGACGGACCTTTGACAGCCCACCAATCAGCGCCAGAAACATAGGGATGACCACAAGTTGAGCGCCGTGTTAGGGAAGAATTAGAATTCCTAATGGTAGTGTTGGAAGTTGCAGTATTGACACTTGCGACATAGGTGGAGGCTAAAGATTCTAACCGTTTTCTTTCTGCGGCTAAACGTTGGCGTTCTTCCCTAGCTTGTCGAGCTTCTGCGGCTAAACGTTGTCGCTGTTCTTGAGCTTGTTGTTTCTCAGCTTCTAGGCGTTTTTGTTCTGCTTCTTGCTTTTCTCTCTCTGCTTGAGCGGCTCTTTGTTCTGCTTCTAGGCGTTTTTGTTCTGCTTCTTGTTTTTCCTGCTGGGCTTGAGCTGCATTTTGTTGGGCTTCTAGAATTTCTCGTGTCACAAAAAATCCGCCACCTAATCCTAAAGCAGTTAACACAACAGTTATGATGATCATTCTTAACTTCAAATTGGAAAACTTAGCTGTTTTTTCAGTCGGTATTTGCTTACTCTCTACTTCTGTATTGATCAGGGTTTGTGGAAGGGTATCGGATTTTGGTGATATGATGACTGTGTTTAAATGGCTGGGTGGTAATATTGATGTATTATTTTCTACTAAATGTAAGTCTTGATACATCTCTGCTGCTGTTCGATACCGACTAGATAAATCTAGCTTGATAGATTTATCTAACACCTTGGCCAGTTTAGGTTCAAGATTGGGTACATGACTATGCCAATCCAGTTCCCCTGTAAGTTGACTGGTGTCAAACTCAATTGGTAATTTTCCGGTGAGGGTATAAATCATTGTTAGTCCCAGAGCATAGAGGTCTGTACTAAATACTGTTCGCCCGGCGCTCTGTTCGGGAGCCATAAAGCCTCTAGTTCCTACTATGACTGAACTGATGGTGGAACCTGACCCGAGGGTGACTGCTCCCATAGTTTCTTTGACTGCGCCAAAGTCAATTAATACGGGTAAGCGATCGCTGTCTCGTAGGATAATATTTTCTGGTTTAATATCTCGATGAATAATATTTTTGCTGTGAATATATTTCAGGGTATTAAGTAAAGAGGTGAGAATAGCGACTGCTTGCTCTGAGCTAATGATTCCCACTTGAGCCAGGTTTTTACCTTCAATATATTCTTGAACTAAATAAAATTGACCCTGATCCGCAAAGTAGCTGAGTAAAGTAGGAATTTGAGAACAATGGCTTCCGAGTTCTTCTAGCACTTCTGCTTCTTTACCGAAGAGTTTTTCAATCATTTCTGTGGAGGTATGATGACTCTGGGTAGCAGGTTTAAGGCGCTTCAACACCACCAAACGTTGGGAGGGAATTTGAGTATCGCGAGCTAGGAAGGTTTCACCAAATCCACCGGAACCCAGTGGACTAACGATTTCATAACGATTAAGGAGTAAGTTCTGCATATATAACTTCTATTTGATTGTGGGAACTGAGCTTTGTTTAATGCCAACTAAATTTGTTACTTACATAATCTTGGTTGTGATTTTTATTTTAAAGCTTCACTGAGAATAACAAAATGGAAACCTCGGCTTTTTAATTTGCTAATGATAGGTTGTATGGCGTTAACAGTGTTTTGACGATGGGGGCTTTCATCGGGATGGATCAAGGTGGGATTAGTGAGAAAGCCATCGTGCATCAAAATCACACCAGGGTTAATCACATTGGTGACAGCACGAATAATAGAAGCAACTGAACTGCTTTTTCTCCAATCATTAGTGTCAACTATCCATTGAATACTATTTAGTCCCAGTTGATGAACAATGTCTAATACCTGTGTATTTTGACGTCCATAGGGAGCCCGAAACCATTGAGTGGGATAATCCATCCCCAGACATTGGTTAATACTGTGTTCATTACTAATAATCTCCTGATGTTGTTGAGCAGGGGAAATCTGAGTAAATATAGGGTGACTATAGCTGTGATTGGCAATTTCATGTCCATCCTGATAAATATTTTTAAGAATCTCACAATTTTCTGCAATTTGTTTACCAACCACAAAAAATGTAGCTTTCACTTGATTTTTTTTGAGTATAGCTAGTATTTTGGGTGTGTATTCCTTTGTTGGACCATCATCGAAGGTTAAGGCTACAGATTGGCTTTTCATGGCTGCTAAAAAAGTAGACTTATTGTTAAGAGATAGGTCAATAAGTGGTTTATGTGGTTTTTTTTGATCTTGAATGGTTGTTTGAAAATAATTTTGCCAAGCTTTAGCTGCTAATTGATATTCTTGTAAAACTAATAGCTGTTGATTAGCATCATTATAAATAGTGGTATTTGAAGGTATTGATTTCATTACTTTTTGAGATAGTTCTAAATTATTAATCACCTGGCTAAGAATTTTTAAACCTTCCTGTGGATCTACATTTTTATTAATAGTATTTAGCTCCTCAATAGCTTTATATAAATTTTCTTTAGCTTTGAGAAGAATTAAATTATCATAACTCACTTCAGGTGAGGAATTACCATGGGGTTGCGAATTTTTAGTAACTGTGGAATCAGGCTTAGATGGGCTTAAAGTAGAAACTTCGGTCTGTTCTGGATGCTGTTTGAAAGCAGAATTTGATATATTTCGTCTGTTATTTTGATAATCCAACAAAAAGTACGAGGTGATTATCCCTAAAATTGTGCTAATTAAGATGATTATTGCGAAATATTTATGATTTGGCATGATCAAAAAACATTGGTAGTTATTGGGTAATTTTTCAAGTCTAATTAGAGGATGTCCTTCTTTTTTTGAATGATCAAGGTAACTATCAGATAAACTAAGCTATGCACAAGTAATAATTTCCAGTTGAGACTGATATTATCCCAACTAGGTTCATAGACATCGGTGATAGCAAATGGTGCTGGGATGCTAGTACCATCAGGAAGTAAAATAGGCTCTGGGACTAAAGCATTAATATTCACTAAAGACCCATAAGCTCCCACAGACCACCGACTAACCATTAACCAGGCGAGGTATTTACTGATTGCTTCAGTTTTAAAGAGTACTCCAGAGAAAATGATTTGCGGTAGTAGTAATACTACTAGGGCACTGTTAGCCTGAGTGCTGTTTTTAACAGCGGCGGAAACCATTAGCCCTAGACAGAAACAGGAGAATAATGTCAAAAAGCTGGTAATGGAAACGCCATAAAACCAGGGAACTGTTAGAGAATCTGGCGCAGCAAAACTGATGAGAATAGCAATGACCATGATTATGGTTTGTAAACAGGCTATTGCGGCAAGAACTACTACTTTTGAGGTTAAATAGCTAAAAGCGCTTAAATTAACTAGTCTCTCTCTTAAATAAATATCATTTTCTTTAACAATTTCTTGTAAAGAAGTACCTAAACCTATCCAAATAGCAGCACAAGTAAAGACCAAGACTACAGTTTGAGCTAGGGGAGCTAGTTTAGGGTTAGCTTCACTAGCGAGAATAAAGGGTTCTTGATCTGCTATGGCTAAATTAATCAGTAAAATACCAAGGGGTGCAGTGACTAGGGAGATAATTAAGTTCACTCGGTCTCGAATCACTAACTGTAGGTATCTCTGGGCTAATATCCAGGTTTGATCTACTAAAGAGGCCTGAACTTGGCGGGGTTTGGTTGTGATGATGTGGGAATTGCTCATACCCAAGCGTTGGTCAATATATTGGGTTTGATACCGTGACTGCTTAAATAGTTCCGCAGTTCTCATGACAATTTCTTGATTATCCAACTGAATATAAATATCTGCGAAATCTTTGTTATTTAAGTCAAAAAATACACAGGCATCCTCAAATGAGCCAAAGTAGCAGAGGTTACCACCTTGACCGAGAAATACAATGCGGTCACACAGATCAATATTACTTGTAGCATGGGTAACTAAAATGATGGTTCTGCCTTGATTAGCTAACTTTCTGAGCAGTTGCATCATTTTTTTATCTAAACCGGGGTCTAACCCTGATGTGGGTTCATCTAGAAAAAATAGTTTGGGATCGACTAATAACTCTACTCCGATGGAAACTCGCTTTAATTGTCCACCGCTGAGGTTTTTAACTAACACATCCCGACAGCCTAACATTTCAATTTGAGTGAGAGTTTTTTGAATAATCGAATTTAGATCGGTATCGGGGGGAAGTCTGAGTTTAGCTGCATATCTTAAGGCTTCTGTAACTGTTAATTCCTTGTGAATAATATCTGATTGAGGCACATAACCGATTTGATTGCGATAAATATTAAAGCTCTGTCTGAGGTTTTCTCCATTGATGTAAACTGTGCCTTGGTTTGTAGGTTGAATCCCCAGTAAGGTTTTCATTAAAGTAGATTTACCGGCTCCACTTCCCCCAACTAAAGCAACTAGTTGGCCTGGCTCTATGGCTAAAGAAATCTTATTGAGTAAAACTTTTTGCGAGTTTTTATTTTTAACAACTCTAAAAATGTTCTTAGCGTCAATGCGAATATAATTACCAGTGTCAGAGATGACTAATTCATCCCCTTGTAAGACCAAAGTATAAGGAACAATTTTAATAACTGCGCCAGAGGTGAGATGAGTTTTACCATTGACTTTTGTACCATTGACAAAAACGCCATTAGTACTGCAATCATACAAGATATATTCCCCTGATCTGATATATTCAATCACCGCGTGTCTACGGGAAATGGTGGGGGCGATAATTTGTAGGTTAGCTGCGGGGTCTCTACCCACAACGGTTGACTTTTCCTTGAGAGAGATGGATGAGAAAAATGAACTTTTCTGCTGATGAGAACTACTGCTAGGGTGATGAAATTCTAATGTTACTAAAATGTTAAAATTTTGACCTATTTTAATAATATCTCCGTTTTGTAGGGAATATCCTAAATTATGACTGATTAAATGATTCTTTATAAAGAGTTTATTACTACTTGGTTGAAGGCGATCGCCATCATAAATGTAGTAATTTCCGTCAACTTCCACTAAAGTAGCTTGACAGCGACTAATTACTTTCCAGTCTGCGGGTACTAATAGGTCTGCTAGTTGGGGATCTCTGCCTATGATATGTTGGCTTTGGGTAAGTTCAAATTTGGGGAGTGTTTGACCCTGATTGGTAAGAATAATATAGGGTCTAGAGGTTGGGGTCATGCTAATGGATTGATCTAAGTAATAAATGTTACTGTGTTATTGGTTAATTAGTCAAAAACTAGGTTTAAATGTCTTGTTTTTGATCACGGTTGTTTATATGTAGATAGCGCTTTGAGTTCTTAAATATACTTAAGTAGCAATAATATCTGTAACATTGTATAAAATTTCTTGCATCTATCTTAAGACATATTTTTTATGTTTATGGGTAGCAAGGTTGTGTAATCAAGGTCACAAAAAGCAAAACCGGAGGGGGATAACCTCCGGTGTGGTCAGAATTTATCGGGGAATAAAGTTCAAATTTGACCGGTAAAGACTCGTTGAGCAGGTCCTGTCATGTAAATTCGTTGGTTGGTTTCTGACCATTCAATTTGCAACGGACCACCAGGTAATTCTACGGTGGCGGTGCGATCGCATTTTCCGGTTAACACCCCTGCTACCAGGGAAGCACAAGCACCAGTCCCACAAGCTAATGTAATACCTGCTCCTCTTTCCCACACCCGCATTTTTAAATAGTCGCGACTGACTACTTGAATAAATTCCGTGTTTGTCCGTTGGGGAAAGGCTGGATGATGTTCAAATTGAGGGCCAATAATTTCTAGGTCAATGGCGGCGACATCTTCCACAAAGGTGATACAGTGGGGATTCCCCATACTTACACAGGTAACTTCCCAGGTTTTACCTGCTACTTCTAAGGGTTGATTAATCACTTTTGTCTGAGCAGTCCCTAGGGTTGTGGGAATTTCCCCAGCTAGCAACCGGGGTAAACCCATATCTACCTTGACTTGACCATCAGTCATGAGTTGGGGTGTAATTACACCTGCTAGGGTATGAATATGATATGAATCTTTGGTTCTAGATTCCCCTTCTAAGTCAGCTAAAAATCTGCCTAAACAACGAATACCATTACCACACATTTCCGGTTCTGAACCATCAGAATTAAAAATCCGCATAGTATAATCAGTACCGCTTTCTCCTGGTAAGGCAAAAATTACACCATCAGCACCAATGCCAAAATGGCGATCGCATAACTTAACTGCTTGTTCAGGAGTCAACAATGGTAAAGATGACAAGCGATTATCTATTAAAATAAAATCATTCCCCAAACCATGATACTTAGTAAATTCTGTTGCCATCTTCCCTAGAATAAATTATCAATGACTAGAGGAAATTATAACGAAAATGCCGACATACCCCACCTCAAAAAGATGGGGTTTTACCTACCATGAATAAATTTAACTAACTGTGGCGCGTGTTGATTCAGTATCAATGGGTTTGATGAAGTAAAGACGCAACATATGGGAAATAATCGCCAAAGTGGGGGGGATTTTTTGCCAGAACTTGATAATTCCAGGGCGATTACTTTCCTTAATTTCCGTCAGTCTCTGGGTGTTGATGAAACACTGTTCTAATCGCCAGAAAAATTCGGGGTGATTAGTATCTAAAATTATAGGAAAAGCCCTGGCTGAGGTGTTATTAGTCTCCTGGATGACTGTATTATTGTATTTGCGCGGGTGTATACCAATGGCTTCATAAAATGTAGCCCGTTCAAATACTGTAATGGTATGGGTGACAAATACAGTCAACAAAAAGAACCGCACCCACAATCGTGCTTTCCAATTGTTCCATAATTTTGGTTGCGATCGCAACAGTGCTTTAAAGAAATCCCCATGACGGTTTTCATCCTGACACCAACTTTCAAACTTGCGGAATAGAGGATAAAATTGATATTCAGGATTTGCCTGTATATGACGGTGGATTAAGATGTAACGCCAGTAACCAATTTTCTCCGAGAGGTAGACTGTATAAATTACCCATTCTGGAGGGAAAAAAGTATATGTACGGTGTTTAGTCAGATAACTTAAGTCTAGAGACAGATTAAAATCTGCCATAGATTTATTGAGAAATCCCGCATGGCGTGCTTCATCCCGTGCCATATAATTAAAAGCATCAGCCAAGAGGGGATTTTTAGCTTTGAGTCTGCGGGATAATTCTTTAAACAGCAAAAACCCCGAAAACTCTGAAGTACATGAACGCTCTAAAAAGTCAATAAAAGCGCGGCGTTTTTCTCCATCAACGTGTTCCCAAGATTGCTGAAACTCTTCATCGCGCACGAAGTGATGGCGGTTATAGTCAGCGCGCAACTCGGCGACAATGGCCTCCAACTCAGTCTCATGCGCGGAAATATCTAAATTAGCCACCGCTTCAAAGTCAGTGGTATAAAAGCGAGGCGTTAACAAAGTTTCCTGAACAGGTGCTTTAATCCCTGGTTTCGTGTAATTGGCGTTGGGAGTTTCAATAGACTTAACCATGAGACTGCTTTCATGTTTGATCTTTTCATATTTATATAAGCATAAATTATCAAAATGACACATCAGTTAAATTATTGAAAAGTAATTTTAGATAAATAACCTTAACTACCAATTGCTAATTCTGATTTTATCCAGTAATCCAGGGAACCGAGAGACTATTTATTAACAAACTTTCTCTGTAGTCAGATGCTAAATGTGTACAGTAAAAGCCAGCCAAATCTAAAGAAATATTAATAAGTTTATAGCTATACAAATATTAATAGTTAAATTATTTTATGAGAGAACAATAATGCGATGCCTACCACCAATGATAATCGCAGCTAATTTCTACAGTTTAGCCTATTTGGTGGGAGTCAACACATCACGCATTGGGGAAACTCTTTAGACTAGATAACAGCGAAAGCAGAGAAATTTATTAGTAGTTTGATTTCCGCCGCGCTACATGAGGCGGGATGGTTACAGTTTTTTGGAGGTTTTGATGGTTTTTGTCTTGCCTGGTGTTAAATTTGATCTAAATATGATCCAAAAGTATGATACTCCTGCACCCCGATATACAAGTTATCCACCTGCTACGGAGTTAAATACAGAATTTATTGCAGGTGATTTTCGCACCGCCATCACCGCATCCAACTACCGAAAATCTCCCCTGTCTTTATACTTCCATATCCCCTTTTGTCAGACTGCTTGTTACTTTTGTGGCTGTAATACAGTAATTTCTCAAAACAAGAATATTGCCAAACCTTATATAGAACATTTGGCGCGAGAAATCAAGAACATGGCGCGCTTAATTGATCAAGACAGAAAAGTCCTGCAAATTCATTGGGGTGGTGGTACACCCAACTATTTAAATCAGGAACAGGTCAAATTTTTGTGGAAACAAATTACAGATAACTTTAATATTGATTCCCAAGCTGAAATTTCCATTGAAATTAATCCCAGTTATCTCGATAAAGACTATATTTTCTTTCTGCGTGAGGTGGGGTTTAACCGGATTAGTTTTGGTATTCAAGACTTTAACCCCCAAGTACAAATTGCTGTGAATCGTCTCCAACCAGAAGCATTACTGTTTGATGTCATGGATTGGATTAAAGCAGCCAAGTTTGATAGTGTGAATGTAGACCTAATTTATGGTTTACCCCATCAAACTCTCCAGACCTTTCGGGAAACAGTCAGCAAAACCATTGCATTAGATCCTAACCGCATTGTTGTGTTTAACTTCGCCTATGTACCATGGATGAAACCAGCACAAAAAAATATTCCCCAAGCTGCATTACCGCAACCCCAGGAAAAGTTAGAAATCCTCAAAATGACCATTGAGGAACTGACAAATAGTAAGTATCTCTTTATTGGTATGGATCATTTTGCTAAACAAAATGATGAACTAGCGATCGCCCAACAAAATCGTACCCTCCAGCGTAACTTTCAGGGATACACCACCCACGCAGGAACCGAACTATTAGGCTTTGGTGCTACATCTATTAGTATGCTCCATGATGCTTATGTACAGAACCACAAGCAGTTAAAGAATTATTATCAGGCGATCGCCTCGGATATTTTACCTATAAGTAAAGGTGTTAAACTTACTCAAGATGATATCATCAGAAGGGATGTAATCATGTGTATTATGTCTCACTTTCATCTGCATAAGCAAGATATAGAAGACAAACATCACATCAGTTTCGATGAATATTTTACCCATGAACTAGAGGCTTTAGCACAACTGCAAGCTGATGGACTGGTGAACATATCAAACAAAGACATAGAGGTCACAGATATTGGTAGGTTATTAGTCAGAAATATTGCTGTTATATTTGACAATTATCATCAAACCAAAGAACAGCGATTTTCCCGAGCAATTTGATATTGATGATTAATGTATAGAATATTGTTTTACCCCACCCTAACCCTCCCCTTGTCAGGGGAGGGAAAACCTTTGCGACCTTTGCGCGTACTTAGCGACCTTTGCGTTTAAACACCGTACAGGCGATCGCCCCAAAGCTCCCCGACTTCTAGCTAAATTATGGTGGGGTATCTCTAATTATGTGAAAAGTCCGGGAGCTAAACTTACCCAAAGTGGAATAACCTATAACATAGTAACTACTCACACCACCTAGGGTATCTCCACCAAAAATGACAGCAGCAACCCCCCAAAGCCTAAATAAATTCGTCAACTTTTGTCACCAACACATCAAAGGACAAGAAAAACAAGAAGCGCAAACATTCTTAGACCGATTTTTCCGAGCTTTTGGACACCAAGGAGCATTAGACGCGGGGGCGAAATTTGAAGAACCCATCAAAAAAGGGAGTAAAAAAGGTAAAACCGGGTTTGCTGACCTAGTGTGGAAACCCCGCGTATTAATTGAAATGAAAAAACGCGGCGAAGACCTCAGTAAACATTACTCCCAAGCATTTGATTACTGGACAAGATTAGTACCCCAACGCCCCAAATACGTCATATTATGTAACTTCGATGAATTTTGGATATTTGACTTTGACCTTCAGCTAGATACACCCGTAGATCAAATCTCCCTAGAGCAGCTACCAGAAAGAGCGGGAGCCTTCACATTTATGGAAATTGGCAATAAAACTCCCGTATTCAACAACAACCAGGTAGAAGTCACAGAAAGAGCCGCCCGAC
>NZ_JANQDF010000012.1:0-20787 GCF_029891675.1 Anabaenopsis tanganyikae CS-531 | reverse complement strand
TTAAATTTAGATACAGGATGGTTAGTAATATTTGACCGTCGCCCTGATTTAGCACCAATAAGCGATCGCACTACCACGGAAATAGCCCTGAGTCCTCAAGGGAGAAATATTACAGTTATTCGGGGGTAGGTTTGGATTTGTTGATGGTTGACGGTTGACGGTGGTCGGTGAGCGGAGTCGATAGCGATAGCGTGGCGTTAGCCATACCGTTGACGGTTGACGGTTGACTGTTGACTGTTGACTGTTGACTGTTGACGGTTGACTGGGAAGATGTGTGACAATCAACAGTCATTAGCTGGGGAATGAATTCCCCAGCTAATAGCGAAAGTCCACTGAAAGTGGACTCTTGGGTTGACAAATCTTCATATGTAGCCCAAACCGGGCTTAATTTAATCATTAATTCGTTTCCATTCAAATAATGTCCCCAGCGAGTGGGGACTACCTTAGGGTAGACGCGGAACTGTGCAATAGGCGTTTCCATTCAAATAATGTCCCCAGCGAGTGGGGACTTTGAGCGCATCGAGGATGGCATCGTTATCGGCTTTGATGTGTTTCCATTCAAATAATGTCCCCAGCGAGTGGGGACTTCACTTGCACCCTTAGATGGGTGTTGGTCAAGGGAGGTTTCCATTCAAATAATGTCCCCAGCGAGTGGGGACCAAAATCGAGGAAATCGAGTATGTTGGCGGGGTATCTTTGTTTCCATTCAAATAATGTCCCCAGCGAGTGGGGACAACGTAGACTCGAATGACCCTTTGTATGAGTGCTTGTTTCCATTCAAATAATGTCCCCAGCGAGTGGGGACAGTCCGCGGAGCCGGGATTAAAGATATGTGCAACCTTGACAAGGTTTCCATTCAAATAATGTCCCCAGCGAGTGGGGACGGACCTCATTTATAACCGCCAACGGAGCCTCTATTGAGTTGTTTCCATTCAAATAATGTCCCCAGCGAGTGGGGACAGCTAAAAACCGAGAATACGGGCGAAAATATCGAGAGAGTTTCCATTCAAATAATGTCCCCAGCGAGTGGGGACGGTCCATAATGCCCCCGCCCACCTTTGAGGAGGCGATGTTTCCATTCAAATAATGTCCCCAGCGAGTGGGGACACGGAAATAACCATTGAAGAGTTTGAACAAGCCATGTTTCCATTCAAATAATGTCCCCAGCGAGTGGGGACTGTGAAGACGATGTTACTTTCGCGGTTATCGGACAGTTTC
Organism: Anabaenopsis tanganyikae CS-531; assembly: GCF_029891675.1. Classification (NCBI taxonomy): domain Bacteria; kingdom Bacillati; phylum Cyanobacteriota; class Cyanophyceae; order Nostocales; family Nodulariaceae; genus Anabaenopsis; species Anabaenopsis tanganyikae. The sequence goes on along the minus strand of NZ_JANQDF010000012.1, from coordinate 19,569 downwards.
CATTCAAATAATGTCCCCAGCGAGTGGGGACCTTGGGGAATGGGATTGTCCCCCAAGAAATTTCAGGAATGTTTCCATTCAAATAATGTCCCCAGCGAGTGGGGACAGTCCCGACTATTGAGCGAAATCTAATCACTGATACAGAGTGTTTCCATTCAAATAATGTCCCCAGCGAGTGGGGACGGTAGAGATGTTCCCTGAAGTAAATAGTCGGTTTGGGTTGTTTCCATTCAAATAATGTCCCCAGCGAGTGGGGACAAAAAAAATTACTTTGAGTATAGCGGTGTCCATTTGTCCGTTTCCATTCAAATAATGTCCCCAGCGAGTGGGGACGACGTATCTTACTTAGCTTACATCCCGCACCAATGCAGTTTCCATTCAAATAATGTCCCCAGCGAGTGGGGACTCATTTTTTGCGAAAATTTAGGACTATATCCTTGGGAGTTTCCATTCAAATAATGTCCCCAGCGAGTGGGGACCAGCAGTAAAACGGGCTCTAGTAAAGCCCCTAAAGCACAAGTTTCCAGTCAAATAATGTCCCCAGCGAGTGGGGACGAAAGAAAAATGGAAAAGCTGACGCGGATGCGTCCACTTGTTTCCATTCAAATAATGTCCCCAGCGAGTGGGGACCCCTGCATTCTAAACCATTACCCTGTAAGAAGTCTAGAGGCAGTTTCCGAGGTTCAGAAAAAGCGATGGCTGAAATGGACTTTACCCCAGGTTGTCAAAGGCTGAAACCCTTATACAGCAAGGAACCGAGGTTCAGAACATTAGAATCACTATTTCAGCTATTTTGATTGAACTTCGGTAATAGTTAACTGGTGCATTAAAACAGCACTTAGGCAATGTTAAAGGCGATGGTCTTAACCTCTGACCCGTCAACCGTCAACGGTATGGCTAACGCCACGCTATCGCTATCGACTCCGCTCACCGACCACCGTCAACAGTCAACCGTCAACGGTATGGCTAACGCCACGCTATCGCTATCGACTCCGCTCACCGACCACCGTCAACCGTCAACAGTTTATACAGCAAGCGACCGAGGTTAATCGGCACTCGTCAGATTGAGGATGTCAAAACGCCATAATCAACGTTTCAGCGATTTTACCTGAACTACCGCTATGGGGGAGCCATTGGTAAAATCAAATAATCACGGAACTGGGGGGTTTAATCACCGGTACACCCACACCCCAAGTTTCTACTTGAGATAACGTATGTCGAGACAGGGGATAAAACCTGATATTATCCTCCTCTAACTTGATAATTTTCCTTAACCTCCGCTGTAAGTCTTGGTATTTCTGGGTATTTAACTGACATTCAAACACAGAATACTGTACACGCTGTCCATAACCCTCCAACAAATCAGCTACTTTTTTCCGCCGTTTATCCTCCGGGATGTCGTAAGCAATGACGTACAAAAACATAGTTAAGAGGGAATGGGGTAAATATCAAAAACACCTCTAATCGATACGATATGGTTGATAACAGTGACTGGGGTTATAAACAAACTGCTTAAAAGCTCGCACCTGCTGAGTTAATAAGTCCCACTTAGGTTGTTTAATTCCCTCATCGGTTTGAATTTCCGCGGTCATACGCTGAACAAAAGCGCGTAAAAACTTCTTTCTCCCGGAATTATTTAAATAACAGCCTCCATTTTTAAACTCAAAATCATCTCCAGCATCAACAATATGGCGATTAATTAACCACAGCACCAGAGAATCTACCAAAGGGGCGCGAAATTCTTCAATTAAATCGGAAGCCAAAGCCGCATGACCATCATGTCCTTGATGTAAACACCCATAATAGGGGTCAAGTCCTTGAATTTCAATTAACGCTAACAAGTGATTCCACAATACCTGATAACCAAAACTCAACATGGCGTTGACGGGGTTTCCCGGTGGACGACGACTACGACCGGAGAAAATAAAATCAGGATGAGTCAAGCAGTCACTAAATGCGGTAAAGTATTGTGCAGCACCAGCACCCTCTAGACCCATTAACTTTTCCCATGTATCAGCCTTTACCGCCTCCTGGGCTAGATAGTCTAAACTTTGTAATACTGTTTCCAACACCTCCGACTCTTTTGTTTTTTTGTGTCGTCGCAACAATACACGGCTATTTTTTAACTTTCCCTGGATAATCGCCCTAGCGGTAATTAACTTGTCTACAGGGGATAACTGCTGTTGATAACGTGACAGCTGGCGATATCCCCGGGAAATCGGTAAAATTCTGCCATAGCAATATCCCATGCGGGATAAATAACCAATGGGGATATCTCGCGATAAACAAGCTCGAATAGCTTGAGTTGTCACCTGAGAATAACCAAAAATCAAAATTTGTTCTAAGAGAGGTAATTGCACTTCCCCATAGGAGGTTTCGCCCTGCTTGACAATTAAACTTTCTTGTTGTAAGCAAACATAGCAATTTTGCTCTGAAACATAAAGAGTTTGCATCAGCTGTGACAGTTGATTTTTTGTGGTGGGAATAGGGAAAAGATTACAAATTGGTGTGTAGTTGATTAGACTCAGAAACGTTTTAACTTAGACTCACCCCTAGAACCATGTTGAGAATGCTCAGAAAACATTAATTCTGCTTTTTGTTCTGGTTGTAACCACAAAACCACCCTATCCGCCCCAGTACAAACTATATAAGTAGAGAGGGTTACCAGTAAAGTATTTATCATTACTGCTGCTAAACCCAGGGGTGCAATCAGCAAAATCACTAAAGTAATACTCCCATTCACAACAGACACGGAAACATTTTTCACCGTAGCAGAACGCCGAGAAATATACATAATTTTCATCGACCGAATGGATGATATTGACTACGATAGTCTGAAAAAGGGAGAAATACGACAAAAAGATGCTAAATTAGAATATTATGTATATCTGCTAGAAATCAGCATTGACAATACTTACAGTCAATGTTTAAGAAACTTCTGAATATTTTGTTTTTATACTCAGATTAAGGCAGTGTAATTTAGTTACAGAAAAAATTTAATGATGGATGTCCTCAAAGAAACTACTCCCCCCCCTAGTGTCAATCTCCCGTTAATGCGATCGCTCTATCAATAAATATTCTTTTACCTCCCCTGTTCCCTGTTCCGGTGTTCCGGTGTTCCCTAACTCTACTTAGAGGATGTTTCAAAACTTATGATTAATGCATCAAATATTCTTTTACCTCCCCTGTTCCCTGTTCCCTGTTCCCTGTATTTATTTTAACTATGGCAAAGCAGCAAAGAAATCATCCCTATATAGATAATCTGGCCTTTACCCGGTTAATGGTATTAATTGCTACGTTTTTAAAGTATCCAGGTATAGGTAGTCCAGAGTTTAGTAGATGTAGTCAGAATAAACAGCACAATGCAATTGATGCTGTGAGGGTATATCTGCAAAAACTCGCAATAGAACTGAATATAAAATTACCATTGGGTTATCCGTCTGTCGCCACCCTGCGTAAAGATTTAGAAACTCTCCGGCGTTATGGTATACTAGGAGACCGGATGTACCGCTGGGGTTATTACTTAGGTACTGGTGCGCTCTCTACTACAGAATTAAAAATAGCTTTTAATGCTTTGGCTTCCCAAGCAGAACATCAAGGTGATGCTCAGGTCAGACGGGTTTATGAAGCGGTCAGTAAAAGATTACGGGGTTTAGATATGGAAATGAAGGGGGAATTTTTTTACCCCACGCGCCAATACCTCAATCGTGCTATTATCTATACTGACCCGGAAGAAATGGCATACAAGGGGGAAAACCGGGATACTTTATTTCATCAGTTATCATTAATCGAAACGGCAATTATTCAAGGACAAGCTGTAGAAATTTACCGCAGTAAAGACCTTTATGGTTCTAACCGCATTGGATATTTTAGGGTTTTTCCTTTACAGTTAATTTACCATGATGTGGCTTGGTATTTACTTTATGAAGCTTGTGAGAGTGAGCATTTAGTGATTGGGCGTTTGAATCGTTTTAGTAATTACTGTGAACTCCTGAAAATACCAGCGCGGGGGTTAGAAAAACAAAAAGAAAGTTTAACCAAAGCTGAGACACTACTGGAAAATGGCTGGGGTTTAAGTTTAGGGGAACTAGAAGACCAAAAGTTAGAATTAGAGGGAAATTTACCATTTATTACTGTGAAGGTGCGGTTTTTCTCCCCAGTATCAGCATTTATTTTAGAGGGTGAGTTACGTCATGTCAAACAAGTAATTACTCCTGGACTGGTTGACAGGAACACGGGTAACTACAGTTATATAGACTATCAAGTGAGTCTCCCACCCCGGTCTTTAAATGAGTTTAGTCTGTGGGTAAATCGGTTTTTAGATAAAGCTCAGGTTTTATCTCCACCGCAGTTAGTAGAAAAGCATCGTTTATCGGCTCAGGCTTTAGTTTCTCGCTATGGTAATATATAGTCATCCTATTTGAGTTGAGAAATTATCAGTGAGGAAAGGGAACACCGGAACAGGGAACGGGGAACAGGGGAGGTAAAACAATATTCTATGAGGAAAGGGAACAGGGAACAGGGAACGGGGAACGGGGAACGGGGGAGGTAAAACAATATTCTATGAGGAAAGGGAACAGGGAACGGGGAACGGGGGAGGTAAAACAATATTTGATTAAGTAGAGTTTTTGAGGTAGTCTAGTCCCCATTGATAGAGCGATCGCATTAACAGGAGATTGACACTAGGGGGGGGAATAATTTTTTTGAGGACATCCATCATTAAGTTTTTAATGATCTCTGGGGTCAATTTATCTTTCTTCCACAGGTGACGAATATCTCTCAAGGTGATAGATTCACCTTGATGAATTACCTGATTGCGTTTTTTCCTAATAGCGGTTAATAATTTTGACCATTGATGATTTTGATTATATCTTTGATAGTCGCACCAACCTTGAATTAAATCATACAGTGATGGCTCATCGCTTTTTTGGGGTTTCCAACCCCTCCTAGCCCAATTTTGTCTTGTTGACTGAATGTAAAGTAACCGTTCCAAAATCTGCACGAATTGAATAAAGGCTGTGGTGTAGTTCTCCCGTTGTACCGATAAATCTATAATAATTGTAGACTCCCATAATTTAGTTAAATCATCACCTTGCGTGATATCTAACTGTGTATTCCAAGCTTGAAGCTGTTCCCCATCCACGGTTTTACTGACATGGCGAGAATTTAACCATTCTTTTAACTTGCGGAAAAAATCCTGATCATGAGATTCCCAGTTACTATACTTTGCTAAAAAACCAGCTAATTTATATAGTAGTTCGTACTTGTTTTGATGAATCCTCAACCATAGTTGAGCTTCCACAAAATCCCCTCTTTCCCAAGCTGAGATAATCCGTAACCGTTCCAAAGACCAAAAATATTCTCCCATGGGGATGAGTTGGAAGCTTTGGGAATGATTAGCGCTAACTAAACCATTTTCTGATGTGGTGAAAAATTCCCTAGGGTCATCAGGACTAGCATTGAATACCTGACACTGACGCACCAGAGCAGCGGCGCAAATTTCCACAGAAGATGCGATCGCAGGTGCACAACCTTTATTTTGTATCCACAAAACAAACTCTTGTTTGTTATGGGGCGAAAAACTATCTAAGGCTTCCTTTAAAACTAACAATTCCAATTCTTGACGAATAGCATAATTATCATTAGCGACAATTTTAGGCGCGTGAATATCAACTCTCAGTTGAGGATATAAGCTGATAATTTTCCCTCTCATTAACTCTGCTATCCACACCGTGTCAAGACGACGATGGAACCAAGAAACTGTTTCTGGTTGGTCAGTTCCCCACAGGATAATATGTTTTAAACCTTGCTTCACCCCTTGGTCAATTATATTTTGGTCTAGGAGTAATTCCACAGGGCTAAAATCACCCCCTAACCATTCCTTGCAGTATTCATAATAACGCTGTCCCAGGTCTTTAGCACTACAGGGGTAGGTTTTGTCATTTTCTGGATGTACACCCCGTTCTATTCCCAATTCTTGATACAGTTGAGTGATATGGGAGGGATAACCAATATTACCATCAGCACCAAAGGAACGAATAATATGATCTTTGCAGCGCCAGCCTATTTGTCGAGTACCTACGGTAATAATTAAGGTATCAACCTGTTCGGAATTATTGACACTCATAGGGGGAAAATTTGTAAAGAATTTTCTAAGGTTTGTAAATATTTTTTCCGGGGGTCTGCATTAGCTCCAAATACGGTTACTACTTGATATTCCTCTAAATCTGCAATCCATATGGGGGAAGGAACTACTTCACGTTTAATCTTGTTGGGGTAGTCTCTTCTAACGCCACCGCAGAGGTTTTTGGCCTTAGTGTAGTCAGCATCTTCTAATTGGTGAAACCGTTGATGTAAAATATGCAGTGGATAGGGTTTATTGGTCCTTGTGTCACCACTAACTACTACAATTTTGGCATTAATATCTAATGCTTCACGCCAAGTAGAAGAGTTAGCTGTACCAGAGTTTTGTAGTTGCTGATAATTACAATTAGCGCCTAAACTTTGGAATGCTTGATAAAAATCTCTGAGTCGCTGTTTAAAGAGTTTTTGAAATTTACTAGGAGTTTCTGGTAATTCCCAAAATGAATTTTCACTCTCTGGTATGAGGGTAGAACCACGCCACCAAGGAGCATATTGATTATTGGAGCGAGAATAACAAGGTCTTCTGGCTCCCTGACCAACACCACCTAAATGGAACATTAACCAAGTCAAGTTTTTCCCTAGTTTCCTGAAGTTTTCTTGCTGATTTTTTGGTATCTCTGGGGAGTAATTTAATGTTAAAATACCTTCTTGTTGCCCAGGATCATCTTGTTGATTTTTAGCTTCCCTTTGGGTGACTCTACCCTCTAATACCCTCACCATTAACCACCCCAATTCTTTTTTAGGGGTAATGGTCCCAAATATTTTACCTTCCCAGGTTTGAACTTGTCCCGGTTCTAAAACCCCTAAAGCCAAGGTTCTAAACCAATAACGGAGCATGGATTTAAACGCTACCGGTCTCACTTCTGCATGATTGATTGTATTTGGGTTATGGTTGTGGTTCAAGGGTTGATTAACATTGCTAAATTTTTTCCTCCCATGAATTAATTGACCTTCTAAAATAAACTTAACTCGGAAAAATTCACTTTGGGGGATAATTCTACCAGCACGGTTTAACTGACCGTAACCACTATTGACTTGGGAACCAATTCCCCCTTGTAAACCTGCAGTTAACCACTGTGTAACTTTTTCTAAAATTTGCTCATCTGTACAACCGCTAGCTAAACGTAACCCAATGAGAAAAAAAGGTTTTTCTAAACTCAAAAATGGGTTAGGATTAGGACTATATACTGTTGTGTTACCTTCCCATTGCCAAATGTTATTAGCCATATCCACAGCTAACACATTCTCATTTGGTTGAGGGAGGGGATAAGCATCGAGAAAGACAACTTTACCAGAGCGTTGGTTGAGGTTTGTGGTTTCTAAGGAGCCAAACCAAGGCGCAACTTGTTTTTCTGCGTCTTTCCAAGAAATTCCTTGTTGGGTGATAATTTCCCGAATAGCTTGGGTTCTAGCTACACCCCTTAAAGTGCTAGAAGGAATGTATGGTAAACCCAAAGCATCAAAAGCAGGTAATAAAATACTTTCTGGTCCGCGGTGTCCACCTACTCTAATGCGCCAAGGACATTGCACTTTAAAGCTAGTTTGGGCGATTAATTCTGTACGCTGGGTTAGTTGTTGTAAGCGATCGCGGTAGTTCCCCTGTTCTGCTAATTGTAATATCTGCAATTTGGTGATATCTTTATTTTCACCGTCAGGCGATCGCATCCAGCGTAAATACTCAACAAAACTAGCTTCTTTATGTGGTTGCGGTGGATTTTCAGGGTTTAACCAAGGGGAAGGTTGACCACCACCCCCACCATGACCACCACCTCCACCATGACCACCACCTCCACCATGATTAGAATTAGGTCTATTAACTGCTTGGGGTCTAGGGTTGTTGGGATTATTGCGGTTTGGTCTTTGAAATACCATGATTTTTATTCTCCCTTAATATCTGCATAAATAGCAGTCGCCCAAAAACTAAATTCCTGTGCTAAAGCTAGACCTAACCCAGTTAAACCTAAATATTCATCTGTACCGAGTTTTCTTAAAGTATCTAAACCGCGATCGCCGACTAAATTTCGTACTCCTGAAACCTCTTCTAAACACTGAAAAAACTTCTTCACCACCTGCTTTTTACCCTCCATATTATTACCCAAGGCTGTTTCCTCAGCCTTAAGGCGCATCATTCCCCAGGTAGAAAGATAGGTATAAAGTTCAACTGCTTGACTTTTTTGTTGTCTCAAACGATCAACATCTTGATTAGGGAGAGCGCGCAAATTATTTAAAGCGTCATAAATCGGACTAGCGAGAGTTCTGGGGTCAAAGGTCATATGGTCATCCTATTTGAGTTGAGAAATTATCAGTGAGGAAAGGGAACAGGGAACACCGGAACGGGGAACAGAGAACAGGGAACAGAGAACGGGGAACAGGGAACACACCGAACAGAGAACAGAAATTGTTCATGAATCATTTAGAATTTCTATATCAATTAATTCCTGTAATTAATTTCATAATTGCTGATTTCTACATCCATTGTTGAACAAATCCCCGTCCTAAACTTTCCTGTCCACCAATTTGCACAATGGTATTACCAGCTAATAATGTTTCAAACTCAGAGCAGGAGTTTTGTGATCTTCCATTCGCTTGGGATGTCATACCCCAGGGTAAATACATCAATGTATCTGGGGGGATAGCTTCCTCATAGCGAAAACCACCATCTACAGATTTATGTTCATCCAATTTAATTTTTACCTGTCGCCATAAACTCATTTGAATTAATGTACCGCAATGTTGATCAGGTAAAACTAACAGGCGATTAATTGAACTTGTGGGCGAGGATTTAGGGACAAAATCTGCCCACTTATCCCATTTTTTTAAGTTTTCCGCCTTAATAATGGCATCTTTGAGGTAAATAGCAGAGTTAACAGCAGCGAAATTACAGCTATATTCTGGGGGGATAGTTAAATTACCTAAATTACTGCCTTGTAATCGTTGCCATCTTTGTAATAACATAGGACAACTCACCCACACCACACTATGGCTGAGAGATGGTACCGGTAACCACAATATAGAAGCGTCACCAATCCAAATATCACCTTGTTCTAATTTACCATCTTTTAAATCTGTACCAAATAACTGAGCTTGAATGCTTTTCTCTGCAAGAGAACGGATTTTACCGCGCATGGTGCTAGAAGGAATATAAGGTAAATTAGTATGTGACTCCCGCGCAATTCCCAGTAAATTACCTTCTTGAGTTGTACCACCTGTATGTAATGGTGACAGTAAATATAAATAAATCGATTTCATGATGATGTTACCTAACTTAATTGATTGCTATTTGTATTCAATCCACAGCATTTCGGAATAACCCAACCGTCGCCAATGATTTACACAATTCGGGTAATCATCCTGAAATAATCCTTGGGGTTGATTCAAAAAATACAAACTTCCCGGCGGTGCTGCAAATACTTGAGGTGCAGGAATGCTATTATTCTCAGTATATTTACCACGAATACGGCAACTAATAGGTACTGGTTTATCAGTAGCCATGGTAACAAAGTTACCATTTATTAATTTCCATTCCCAGGGATAGGGACGACATAAAGATGTAAACCTGTTATTTCTAATGCGGTGTTTACGTTCAAATACCCCAGGGGTAATTAAATAAGCAATAGATTTATGAGTAGATTGGAAATTCTCCTGGGAAATTCCTTGAAGTTCTACCCATTGTTGTGTTAATTCTGGACAATATTCTATCATTGTCCGGTGTCCTTCCCCTCCTAATCTCATCGTATTAGGTGTTGGTAATTCCTGATCAACACCGATGGCTAAACTCCAATGAGGACGGAGGCGAATGGCGTTTTCTACAAAATAACCATCAGCATCTTTAACTTGTCTAGTTCCCGGCTCTAGGCTATTATGAGAACGGGTTTCTATAGTCCAAGGTTCATCTTCATGCCTACCACTCTCTACTAACCAATCTTTTGCTTGAATCTTCCCTGTTTTCAGATAATCTTTAACAACTTCATAAGGTAGATATTGTCTGAAGTCATCAGCTTGACCCTTAGCTGAATTGTATTCGTCATCATCTCTAGATGCATCAGCGGGTTTAACTAAAGGACAAGGTTGATTATGATCCCACAATGCATTATGCACGTGAGATTTATTTTCCCATACTAGTGGCACCAGGGGGATAGATTTGACAAATCCTAGGGGACGAGGAAAATATAAGGTATTCTGTCCCTGGTTTTGACGACAGAGCAACGGACCTGTTAAACGAAAGTCTTTTTTCTCTCCTAAAAGTCCCCGCAATGCTCCGGCGATCGCATGACCATTAGGAGGAAATACACTCCCGGCCCAAGCCCTTTCCTGTGGTGAAAAGGGTTTAGCATCCCGTAACATTAATATATCTAAAGGTGTGAGTTTGTACCAATACATTAACGACCACCTCCTATTTTAATATGGCGGTTACGTTTGACAAATGCTGCAAGTTTTAACCAGTTCTCTACTTCATCATTAAGATGAGTAATTTGAGTGGTTGTAAACAGAAGGTTGAGAAATGCTGCTAATCTTTGTTGAAACTCGGCTTTTGCAGTTTGATTATTTTGGAACTGGTCACGGCGATCGCAAAATACCTGCGTCCAAGGTAAAATAGCCTCAGAATTAGGCGCTGGGTGTTGACTCCACAAACTCGCAGCTTGTTCAAATAGGGCGCTGTCTTCTTCCCCACTGATTAATATTTGCCATTGATGAAAAACTTCAAACTTTGCCGTTGACTGTAAGGTGTTACCATTACCGTATAGTACCCGCACCTGTACAGCATCCTTTTTTGCACCTTCAGGACTGTGATGTTTTTTAGCTTTTTTTTCTGCTTCCCAGAGACTTTCTAAGGCGATCGCTAGGGGAACCGAATGATGGGCGATGATAATACCAAAGCTGATAGTAGCTGCGCTCCCCATAGTAAACAGAGGACGGTCAACTAACTGCTGGCTATTACCTTTATACCGCCAATAATCACCATCATTACTAAATTCATCCTTGGGGTCTTTTCCACCTTGGAAACATTGGCGAATATCCCATAACCATTCGTCCCATTCCCACAGATTCGTATAGGCTAGAACGTCATCACCACCACCATAAATCAGTTTACCAGCATAGCGACATTCTGTGAGGTAAGGCACAAGTTGATTAGAAAAATCTAGTAAAGCGCGACTTAAGGCATTATGGGTACTAGGTCCCATGCGTTTTTTCAGTTCTAGGAATTGGGGGAAATTCTCTAAATCAACCTCCAAACCAGAGGGAATATATTCCTTATAGGCTTTCATCTTCGCCCCTTTTAACCATTCACTCATCCCATCACCATCACCAGCGGCTAACACATACCAGCTAGATGGGTTATTTTGGGGATAGTATTGACTAATAATCCGATTCAATACCTGAGTATATTCAATTCTAAATTCCTTCCCATTTTCCAACTCCTCCACTAACCACCCAGAATTGAGTAGACGGGGATGATATTGTTTAGGAGTATTTTGTTTATCTCTCCAAGGAATACCCCATTTACCGCGCATATCTTGGAGCATTGTTTTGGTGTCGGTAAACCTGCTAATTATAGCTTGACAAGCCTGGTTAAAATTGTTTTCATGTTCAGACTGACCCTGATTAACCTTCAAATACCCCGCGACTCCAGAAGTTAAATCAGGATAGGATACTTGTAAATCAGTTACCCCTAATAATTCGCCGATAATTTTTGGTAAACCGCGTTTAAGGGTTTCCGTCGCGTTTAACTGTTCTGTACCATCAAATAAACCAGCTTGTCTTGACCACAATCTTTTAGTATCCCCTTCTGTTGTCCAGTCCTTACCAGGGTTGACCACAGGACCAATACCAGAAATTGTAGACCGCGGACCAAATGCTGTGGGTATTTCCCAATTTCTAGCATTTTTCACAGATGCTAAACTTGCACGAGTAGCATCAAATATATATCCCCACCATGAACCAACATTAGCACTAAAGCCTCGTTTTTGCTTTTCCCAACGTTTTTTATATGCTTCCCGCAGTAATTTTAATTCTTGGTCTTTAAATAATTTAACTCCCTCACCTGTCACCGGTTGATGTAAATTATAGGTTTTGTTTTGTACCTCACACCATTCTTGCAATTCTTGATCTTTATTTTCAGCAGCGGAAATCTTAAATTCCTCACCTTCTTTCCCAATCGGTAAAGCAGTCCAATAAAACTGCCATTGGGATTGTAACCAACCTTCCCAAGTGCTATGATTAGCATCTAGGTTTCTCATCCAATAACGTTCGTTTTGTAGTTCTTCTAGAACTAATTTACTAATATGTTGCCATTCAGCGAGCAGAGTTTGTTGGGCTGTTTGCATGGCGGCTTTAACTTTAGCTTCAGGCAAAACTAAAACTATAACATTAGGGAAACCTGCGGTTAGTAATGATTCTGCTGTCGGTGCGGTTACCCACTGCTGATATTCTGGATATGTTTGTAGTAACCAATGGTCAATCAGTGGTTGTTGGTAAAGACTGGGATAAAGTAAACTATCTGGTCCATATTGATTAGCCAGTTTCCAGCAAACTTTGGCTGAAAGATAATGTAACAACCACGAACCAGCCCAAAAATCCCGCATTTTGCGACTGGCCTTGATTAGTTCTTGTACCGGACTAAAGCTAAATACTGCTAGGTAGGGATGAGATACTGGTTGATTTCTCGGCCACTGTTTGACTTGTTCTAGGGTTAGGTCATATCCTGCTAATGCGCCAGCTAAAGCTGAGGTCATGCTTACATGACTCCAGATGGAAGCATCGGGTAATCTGGTTTCCGCCGGCATTAACATTAATGAACTATCATTAAATAAGTCACAGGTTGCTTGGGGTAAACAACGCCATAACCACCAATATAATTTCTTAATCTGGGCAATATTATCTGTAATATCTGCGGTTTGTAGTTCTTTCGGTATAAGTTGTAATAATTGTTGCTCTTTTTCTGCTAAATAGTCTTTACGTGGAGATGTGATTAAGGTCTGATGCTCCTTAATCTTAAATTCTTGGGTTGCACCAGATAATAAATGAGTAATATCTAAGCCCTTCTCAGGATTCTTCCCCGGAGCATAGTTGATCGTAGCTGTCACACTACCTATGGCTGCTCTGTCACTAGCGGAGGCGATATAGTCAGCTAAAAGTATATTTTTTAATACTTTCCCAGCTGATTCTTCAGGTATTCTATTAATCTCAACCCAAGGTTTCATTGCTTCTAGTTGCTCATAGAAGCTGTTCCCACCCCTACCGCTGTTGTTGTGTAAGGCTTTTAACACAGGGTCATGGAGTAAACCCCAAATTTTCGCCCGCCAATACTCTGTTGACATTAGTATTTTATCTGTGTTGCCGATATCAGTATCCTAAAAGATTTAGTTCATATCTGTCTATTAACAGCAAATATTACCAAAATATCTTACCTAGGGCTGAAAAGCTTTAATAATAACCGTTTGGGGTATTGTAAAGATTATTACTAATATTATTTTTTTATTTGGTTAAAGTTTGATATAGTATAAAATATCTTAGACAAAAAGGCTCAATAGTCTTGAGGGTGGGGTTATGGTTTGCCTACAGGAGTAATTGCTGATGGAACTGTCAACTCAGGTAACTGGCGATATCTCCCTGGGAGAATTTCTGAAATTATCAGATACTAAACCGCCCAGGGAGTATATTGATGGCTGCATCTACCAAAAACCAATGCCCCAAGGGAAACATAGCAGAATCCAAACTTGTTTATCAACTAATATTAATCAGGTGGGTGAACCCCAAAAACAAGCCTTAGCACTAACTGAATTACGCTGCACCTTTGGGGGAGGTTCTTTAGTGCCGGACATTGCTGTATTTGCATGGTCACGCATCCCCACTGATGAAGATGGGGAAATTGCCAATAAGTTTGAAAGTTATCCAGATTGGACTATTGAAATTTTATCACCCGACCAATCGCCAAATTACGTAATTAATAAAATTATTTTTTGTATGCAGCAGGGGACTAAGTTAGGTTGGTTTATTGACCCTAATGATAAATCCGTCATGGTATTTCAACCTCAACAATTACCAGAGGTCAAATACAATACTGATATATTACCTGTGCTTGATGTGTTAAAAGATTGGCGGTTACAGGTAAGACAGATATTTAGTTGGTTGCAAGTGAAATAAATTTGGTATTAATTAAGACGCACTTGATAGATAACCTAGGGATGAACATATTTATTTCTGGATAAGTTTACAGAAAACCCCCCGGAATTGTGACAATTAAGCTAGAATTATTAAAGGTTCTTTACAGAAGTTGCTAATTAACAATAGTTCTGTTAGAGCGACTCGTATTGACATTGAAAACTGAAAACCCCCTCTTGAGTTCACTAAAAGCTCCTATGACGCTCCCAATTCGCAACGTCGCCATCATCGCCCACGTTGACCACGGCAAAACTACCCTGGTTGATGCGCTCCTCAAACAATCTGGTATTTTCCGAGAAGGTGAAGACGTTCCGGATTGTGTCATGGACTCCAACGCCCTAGAACGGGAGCGGGGTATTACCATTCTCTCTAAAAATACAGCTGTTCGCTACAAAGACACATTAATTAACATTGTGGATACCCCCGGACACGCCGACTTTGGCGGCGAAGTGGAACGGGTACTAGGTATGGTGGATGGTTGTTTGTTAATTGTAGATGCTAATGAGGGTCCGATGCCCCAGACACGCTTTGTATTGAAAAAAGCGTTAGAAAAGGGACTGCGCCCCATTGTGGTGATTAACAAAATTGACCGCGCCCAGGGTGACCCCCATGTGGCTGTAGATAAGGTTTTGGATCTGTTCTTAGAATTAGGAGCAGATGAAGACCAATGTGATTTTACCTATCTATTTGCTTCCGGTATGGGCGGTTACGCCAAGGAAACCATGGAAGGGGAAGCGGTAGATATGCAGCCTTTATTTAATGCCATTCTACAACACGTTCCACCTCCTGTAGGGGATATTAACAAACCTCTACAATTGCAAGTCACCACCCTAGATTATTCGGAATATCTGGGACGGATTGTGATTGGTAGAATCCATAATGGTACTATCCGCACTGGACAACAGGCGGCTTTAGTAAAGGAAGATGGTACTATTGTCAAGTCCAAAATTACCAAATTAATGGGGTTTGAAGGACTCAAGCGGGTGGAAATGGAAGAAGCCACCGCGGGTTATATTGTGGCAGTATCTGGTTTTGGTGATGCTTATATTGGGGAGACTATCACCGACCCCAACGAACCCCAAGCTTTACCTTTAATTAAAGTGGATGAACCCACTTTACAAATGACTTTCTGGGTGAATGATTCACCTTTTGCCGGTCAAGAAGGTAAACTGGTAACATCCAGACAGGTACGCGATCGCCTGTTGCGGGAATTAGAAACTAACGTCGCCCTACGAGTAGAAGAAACTGACTCCCCCGATAAATTCCAAGTTTCCGGTCGGGGTGAATTACATTTGGGGATTTTAATCGAAACCATGCGCCGAGAAGGTTTCGAGTTCCAAGTATCTCAACCACAGGTAATTTACCGAGAAATCAACGGTCAACCTTGCGAACCCTTTGAACTCCTAGCGTTGGATGTTCCCGAAGATGCAGTAGGTAGCTGTATTGAACGCCTAGGACAACGCAAAGGCGAAATGCAAGATATGCAAGTGATTGGGAATGGTCGCACCCTGTTAGAGTTTATCATTCCCGCCCGGGGTTTAATTGGTTTCCGGGGTGAATTCATGCGGTTAACTCGTGGTGAAGGGATTATGAACCACAGTTTCCATGATTATCGTCCCCTCACCGGGGAAATTGAAGCCCGCAACAAAGGGGTTCTGATTGCATTTGAAGAAGGTGTTTCTACATTCTACGCCATGAAAAACGCAGAAGATAGAGGCGCATTCTTTATCACTCCCGGAACCAAAGTTTATAAGGGTATGATTATTGGAGAACATAATCGCCCCCAAGACTTAGAGTTAAATGTGTGTAAAACCAAGCAATTAACCAATCACCGCGCCGCTGGTGGGGATGAACTGGTACAATTGCAAACACCAATAGAAATGAGTTTAGAGAGAGCTTTAGAGTACATTGGTTCAGATGAATTGGTGGAAGTCACACCGGAATCAATTCGTTTACGCAAAGTCAGCAAGAAATTCGCCAAACGTTAAAAACCCCACCCCCAAACCCTCCCCGGTGAGGGTTTGGAAACTTCTATCCACGGTTAAACCGAATGTGGTAAACTTAGGTTTAACCGCTTTAACATTGCCGATCGCGCTTGTAAGGCTAGACTATCATCTAGTGGTGACAAGGCGATCGCCTGTTGATATTTCAGCCGCAAAGCAGTTTGAATCAACCAGTCAGCGACAAAAGGATTTTTAGGTAACAAAGGACCGTGGGAATAAGTGGCGATCGCATTCTGATAAAATGCGCCCTCAGTCCCATCCTCACCATTATTACCCAAACCATAGACCACACGCCCCAAAGCTTCCACCTCACCTAGGCGAGTCCGTCCCCCATGATTCTCAAAACCCACTAAATAGGGTTTAGTTCCGGTCATCTCTGCTAATTCCCGCCCTAAGCGATTAGCTGTAACTTCAACTACCAAATTACCAATACAGCGTTGAGTATTTTCACCGGGATGTACAGAGACTAAATCAAAGATTCCTAAACCTTCAATCCGCTTCCCTAAAGCAGGTTCGTAATATTTACCCAACAGTTGGGGAGAACCACAGGTAAATACTCCCGGTGTACCATTGTGAATTTTATCACCCATAGCCTCCGCTTTTGCGCCCTGTAAATCGCGCATGACAATTTCTTGCTGGCGGTCCTGTGCGCCACCACCAACAATAATATCTACACTGCGAATATCAGCAGCGGTAGAATTTTGGTCTAGGGGAACCACCCTCACATTATACCCCCGCCACTGGGCGCGACGTTCGATGGTAATCACATTACCGCGATCGCCATAGGTACTCATCAGTCGAGGATACAACCAGCCGATAACTAATTCTAAAGTAGAACTCATAAAACCTCAATTACCCCAATTATAACTAATAACTTGGCTACTACTCAGATTAACCACCCATAAACACACATACATTTTGACTTCCAAACATCGGGAACCATGACAACCTTCGCGTATTATACATAGCTAAAATCTGCCAGTGTTGAATTAAACCTCAGCAATTAGTATTCTATGTAACAGTTTTTTTGTCATATATTCACCATACTGTCAGAGTGTTTTTAGCTATCTCCAAGATTTATTTGTTAATTTTCCAGCCAACAAATTATAATCGGGATTACTTATGCAAGTTATTACAGCTCCTAATATTCCAATCATTGCTGGAGAAAACGCCGTCCCCGTCTCCCAATTACCTCCCATATGGCAAAATATAGCCGCGGGGGTTGCAAATGTGGGACTAGATCACCCCCAGACTTACGTAGAAATGGCTCAGTTATTCCAATATAAACTGGGGCGGGGTGATGTAGACTTATTTAGTGAACGTCCAGAATTAGCGCCTTTTAAATCAGCATTTTCCCAGCTATTTGGTCAACTAGGTTATGAAACCCTAGAATTTTATGGTCATGATTTCTTGATTTCTAGCTATCCAGATTTTAAACAAGTTCTCGCAGATGTAAAATCTCAGGGTAGAGAATTCGCCCATGAGGTGAAAGTCGCACTCATAGGTAGAGAACTGTTTGATGAGTTTGGCTACGAACTACCCGCTAGTTTCTATCATGTCCACCTCGCGCCAATTTACCGAGATCATATATTTGAAGAACGAGCTTTACGCTTTGATCAACGGGATATCGCACACAAACGCTCTTGGGATGCTGTCTTACACGCAGGTAAAGTTTTTGCTGTGCAAATGAAAGTGCAAAGCATCGCCTCTAAATATGGTTTTACCTATCATCATGGTTGCGGTTGTAATTCTCATCTATCTTCTATTGATATCTCTGAGGGAGAATTTAACTATCAAATCAGTGCTGAGAAATATCACAGATGGATTAGAAGTTTTATCTGGACTGCTTGGTATGAATACGCCTTCTTTCCCATCGTTCCTAATACCAGTTATTTAGTCTGATGACGGTTGACGGTTGACGGTTGACGGTTAACTGTTGACGGTTGACGGTTGACGGTTGACGGTTGACGGTTGACGGTTGGTGGGTCAGTCAGAACAGGGGTGAGAAACCCCAGTCTCATAGCTAAAGTCCGATAAATCCGACACGGTGTTACAGCAGTTTTCAAGTAAATAAAATACACACCTTAACATCATAAATCTTGTGGGGTGGGCATCCTGCCCGCCCCTCAATACCTCACTCAGATAAAATGCGCTGTAACTCTAACAGTACAAATGTTGACGGTTGACGGCTCAGAGGTTAAGACCATCGCCTTTAACATCGCCTAGGGGCTGTTTTAATGTACCAGTTAACTATTACCGAAGTTCAATCAAAATAGCTGAAATAGCGATTCTAATGTTTTGACCCTCGGTCGCTTGCTGTATAAGGGTTTCAGCCTTTGACAGACTGGGGTAAAGTTCATTTCAGCCGCCGGTTTTTCTGAACCTGGCTAACGCCACGCTATCGCTATCGGAAACTGCCTCTAGACTTCTTACAGGGTAATGGTTTAAAATGCAAGGGTCCCCACTCGCTGGGGACATTATTTGAATGGAAACTTACACCTGCATCTTGACAAATGCAGATGAATAACGTCCCCACTGGCTGGGGACATTATTTGAATGGAAACTTAACAACGCCTGAATTGTTAAGATTATTATTTTATGTCCCCACTCGCTGGGGACATTATTTGAATGGAAACAGTTAGTTGATATAATAGGATTTGCTAGTTAGTGTTAGTCCCCACTCGCTGGGGACATTATTTGAATGGAAACCTAGGACAAGATCCCCGACTTCTTAGAGAAGTCGGGGATATTTCCCACTCGAACAGTGAGAAGAGAAACGCGATCGCATTGAGAATTGTATGGATTAATTGACGTTTCCCTAGAGACATCAATCGAATGGAAACGAATTAATGATTAAGCCCGGTTTGGGCTGAATATAAAGATTTGTCAACCCAAGAGTCCACTTTCAGTGGACTTTCGCTATTAGCCGGGGAATTCATTCCCCGGCTAATCCAATGATTGTTATCACACATCTTCCCAGTCAACCGTCAACAAATCCAAACCTACCCCCGAATAACTGTAATATTTCTACCTTGAGGACTCAGGACTATTTCCGTGGTAGTGCGATCGCTGATGGGCGGTAAATCGGGGCGACGGTCAAATATTACTAACCATCCTATATCTAAATTTAAACCTGATAAATATTTATCTAACTGTATTAATCCTTGCTGCAATGGGTCCGGTTTACCCTGCTTCCACACCTTTAATTCCATCCCTAAGACCACATCCCCATAACGCAGACATATATCCATCCTCCCCG
>NZ_JANQDF010000011.1:0-6101 GCF_029891675.1 Anabaenopsis tanganyikae CS-531 | reverse complement strand
TTATCCGGACAATGGTCTTTTAAGGGGCTATTTTTCTTACTAAGAATACAGACTTTGTACTGTTTTTCTCCCTTGTCACCTAGTCCACCTTGTCCACCTTGTCTTGTCCTTTTAAGGGGAGGGGACTGGATTTGATTGTTTTTTGTGTGTTCCCCAATCCTTCCCATTCCCTAATCCTTCGGTGCTCCCCAATCCTTCGGTGTTCCCTGTTCCCTGTTCGGTGTGTTCCCTGTTCCCTAAGATAAAAATTACCTGTTGAAAACTTATCAAACATCCTCTCAGATTCTCCCAAAATTTAGTTAATTAAATCCTACAAAAATGTTGAATATCTACATTTTTCATGATCTCCAAGCCATATGATCAGGAATTAATATAGTGTTCCAAAATAATTTCTCAAGAGAATTAAATGAAACAACACGTAGTCACTCACCTGAATAAATCCAGTCTTTTCAAGACTAACCCCTTCGTCCTATAACCCTGCTGTGGGTGAGAAAATTCATATTTGATAAGTAAGGTTGATGAAAAGCGATACACCAGAAGAGTTAAACTCAGATAGAGAAATTGAACGCTTAATAGACGAAATCATGTCCTCAACCCTAACTAACTTAACTGATGAACAATACCGCCACAAGATGCAGCGGCGCAAAGAGGTACAGGATCGCCGTATAGCAGAGGCTGTACCAGAAAAAGGTTTAATTATAGTTAATACTGGTAATGGTAAGGGTAAAACCACTGCGGCTTTGGGTATGGTGTTGCGATCGCTCGGTCATGGGTATAAAGTAGCGATTGTGCAATTTATCAAAGGTGCTTGGGAACCATCAGAAAAAAAGGTTTTCAGCTTTTGGGAAAACCAGATAGAATTTCACGCTATGGGGGAAGGCTTTACCTGGGAAACTCAAGACCGCGATCGCGACCTTGACAAAGCCAGCGCTGCTTGGGAGAAATCATTAGAATATATTCGCAATCCAGAATTTCAGTTAGTGTTGCTCGATGAAATCAATATCGCCCTCAAAATGGGCTATTTAGAAGTAGATCAAGTTTTAGCAGGGTTAGCAGAAAAACCACCCAACAAGCACGTAATTCTCACAGGTCGAGGCGCACCCCCTGCTTTAATCGAGCGAGCAGATTTAGTCACGGAAATGACTCTGATTAAACATCCTTTCCGGGATCAAGGAGTGAAGGCCCAAGCTGGGATTGAGTTTTAATTAACACCATCCCTCGAAGAACAAGATAAAAAATCGCCCCCTGACTTCAGGAGGCGCGTCACCGCAAGCTATCTGCTTTTAGCTAGCAACATACTCCTTAACATTGGCGCGACGACGGCGCAAATGAGCAAGAGCTTGATGTTCTAGCTGACGGACGCGCTCACGGCTAAGATTTAAGCGTTCACCCACCTTAGCTAAAGACATTTCATGACCATCTTCTAAACCAAAGCGCAGGGCTAAAACCTGTCTTTGTTGGGGGGTAAGTTCTGCCAACAAGTTATTCAGGTCTTCACGCAAGAACTCTTGGGTGGTGTAATACTCAGGAGATGGTCCTTCATCTTCGAGCATTTCTTGCAATTCTGTATCCTGGTTATCGCCGACTTTCACATCTAAGGACACTGGTTGACGCGCCATATTCAGGTATTCCCGAATCTGCATCGGCTCTAGTTCCAACTCTTGCGCAATTTCCGCAGGATTCGGCGATCGCCCCAACTTTTGCGCCAATTCCCGCTGTACTTTTTTGATTTTGTTGAGTTTCTCGGTGATATGAATCGGTAACCGAATAGTCCGACCTTGCTGGGCGATCGCCCGGGTAATCGCTTGGCGAATCCACCAGTAAGCATAGGTGGAGAACTTATAACCCCTGGTGGGATCAAACTTTTCTACACCCCTTTCTAATCCTAGAGTTCCTTCCTGGATCAAATCCAAAAACTCCATGTTGCGCTTTTGGTATTTCTTGGCGATGGCCACAACCAAACGCAGGTTGGCTTCAATCATCTTTTGCTTGGCCCGTTTACCTAGGGTGACAGAGTGTGTGATCTGTGTTTCCGTTTGGTTAACATGGGCTGCCCACTCTGCTAAACTAGGTTCATGACCTAGCTCCTGCCCTAAGGAGTCTTTAGCCTCCACAAGGGTCATCATTTGTTGTACCTGCTTGCCAAAAATAATCTCTTCTTCTCGCGTTAGCAGTGGTACCCGACCAATTTCCCGCAGATAGGTTCTGACCATATCAGCCGTGAATTTGGTATTGAGGTTTTCGGTTTTGGTTTTAACAATAGCCATTGGTGCGTTGTCCTCTACTCCGTAAATACAACGGATCTTGAATAACTAAATCTGGTTTGGAAAGGTAGTAAACATATCACGGAACATAGGGCGCTACCAAAAGAAGTCAATTCATACACCGCCTATGAAAGATTAAGAATACCCCTACCCGATATAGGTTCCCTTACCTTCCCTGAATTTTGAAGTCTCCTAGAAGCACACTTGGTTATTGGCGTAAATTCTTTTTATCCTCGGCCGCGATGTGCAATTGTAAAATCTGAAGTCGATATGATTTCTACTTATCCTATACTAAGACAAATCAAGCAGATAGTAAAGTAACTCAGGTAAATCTTTCAATTATAATTGAAAACTGTTTCGTTGACAAAAAAAATAATTTACACAAATCTTACTAACTATATCCATAGTGACGCAAAAACCCCCTCTTCAGTTGCTGACAAGTAGCGGGATAACCGAACTATTTGACCGGCGAAGATGGAGAGATGTTACGCAACCAAAGAATTTTAGGCAGCAAAAGTGCTATTGGGGATCGAATGTAGGTAGACGCGATTCATCGCGTCTTGGCAAGATTAAGGCACAATTAGCACTGGGCAAGGAGAAAGATTAATTACACGCGTAGTAACACTATCACTTGCTCCCTCGTCAGTCAAACCTAATCCTCTACAACCCATGATAATTAAATCTGCCCCGATGTCATCAGCCACATCGCAGATAGTAAAGGCTGGTTTCCCCTGTTTTTCCAGAATCTCACATTGAATTCCTTGCTGAGAAAACAAAGATCGCGCATTTTCCAGCAATTGAGAGACAAGGTCTGACGACTTCATGGGATCTGGACTGGGTACATCCGTGACTGGTTCTTCCACCACAGACAGCAGCACCAAGCGACTACCGTACTTCTGCACAACGTTGGTAACTACATCAGCAGCTTCTCGCGCTTCCCGGCTTTGATCAATTGGAAATAGTACTGTTTTAAACATCTCTGTCACTTAGCACCCCTGACTACGTTGACACTCACCTAACTAAGGAGATTTAGTGTTTACCCTTGCTTCACTGTGCAAAAGTCCGCCTCTGCGAGTCCACAAGTTAACACCGTGGAACTCACCTACCGCCCTGGCAGTTCTCAAGCGCACGCTTTTTAAGTGTACGCTTTACCGCTATGATAATTTTAGCATTTCACGACAGAATCAAATCAGTCATTAGCTTAATATGCCCCGCATAAATAACGGGGGATTTACGCATCACTGCTTGCTCGTAAAATCTTGATGGTTCCACTTTCAAAACAATAACAAAAGGCTAATCAGGAGAGTCTATCATAATGTCGAAAAAAACTTTAGCAAATTTGTCTGCAAGTGATATATCAGGTAAACGTGCCTTAGTACGGGTTGATTTTAACGTCCCTGTCGATGACCAAGGCAACATCACAGATGATACTCGCATTCGCGCTGCTTTGCCCACTATCCAAGATTTGACCCAGAAGGGAGCTAAGGTAATTCTAGCTAGCCATTTTGGTCGTCCCAAGGGTGTGGATGACAAGCTGCGTTTAACCCCAGTTGCTAAACGTCTCTCGGAATTGCTAGGTCAAGAAGTTGTCAAAACTGATGACTGTATCGGCGATGCGGTTGCTGCTCAAGTTGCAGCTTTACAAAATGGACAAGTTCTGCTACTCGAAAATGTCCGCTTCTACAAGGAAGAAGAGAAAAACGACCCAGAATTTGCTAAAAAACTGGCAGCTAATGCTGACTTTTATGTGAATGATGCTTTTGGTACAGCACACCGCGCCCACGCTTCGACTGAAGGTGTAACTCACTACTTGAGTCCTTCTGTGGGGGGATATTTGATCGAGAAGGAACTACAGTACTTACAGAGTGCTATTGAAGATCCCCAACGTCCTTTGGCGGCAATTATTGGCGGTTCCAAGGTTTCCAGCAAAATAGGTGTGATTGAAACTCTCCTGGAAAAATGCGATAAGCTGATCATCGGTGGCGGGATGATTTTCACCTTCTATAAAGCCCGGGGTTTAAGTGTTGGTAAGTCTTTGGTAGAAGAAGATAAATTAGAACTGGCCAAGACTTTGGAAGCTAAAGCTCAAGAACGTGGCGTTACCTTCTTGTTACCTACAGATATCGTCTCAGCAGATAAGTTCGCCCCCGATGCTAATGCAACAACTGTCAGTATTGAAAATATTCCCGCTGATGGTATGGGTTTGGATATTGGCCCCGACTCTGTGAAGGTTTTCCAAGCAGCTTTGGCTGATTGCAAAACTGTGATTTGGAACGGCCCTATGGGTGTGTTTGAGTTTGATAAATTTGCTACCGGTACAGAAGCGATCGCTCATACTCTCGCAGAAATCGGTAAAACTGGTACAACCACAATCATCGGTGGTGGTGACTCAGTGGCGGCTGTGGAAAAGGTCGGTTTAGCTGATCAAATGAGCCACATCTCCACCGGTGGAGGCGCTAGCTTGGAACTGTTAGAAGGTAAAATCTTACCTGGTATTGCGGCTTTAGACGAAGCATAAGTAATTAATTAACAGTCAAGAGTGAACAGCCTCAAGGCTGTTCACTGTCACATTTAATACAAATCAATATAGTGTTAAGTATTTTAGCAGGGTTCCCCATCTGCAGCTATGGTGACAAAATCTCTATTACCAGTTAAGTAGTTCTTGTATGAAATATCAAATTTGGCTACACTGTCTATTGACTGGCTGCTTCTGTTTACCCCTAGGTTTTATCCCTCCTACTCCAGTCTTAGCAACACATCAACCTGACCACGTAGTTAAGAGCATCTCCAGCTATGACGAATATATGCAAGTTGGTTATGCAAAAATTGCTGACAGGGAATATCGCCAAGCTTTAATATATTTCCAGCAAGCATTAGCAGCACGTCCGGGCGATCGCCAAGCCGCAGAAGCCATCAGGAATATTGAAGCTTATATTCAACCCGGTGGCAATGTAATTATATTCCCGGAAGGCAGACCTAGCAGAACCACTCCTGCAGGTACACGTCTACCTGAATTGCTTACAAATGAAGAGGAAAAATGTTTCCCGGATGAGCAGTTTCCTGTTTCCCTCATCCCCGCCCACGAACAAGATGGAAAGCAGCGAACCACGTCAGACCATCCCCAATTCTGGTTCTACATTCCTGAAACTACCACAGCAATACAAAGACTGGAATTTCTGCTCAGGGATGATCAAATACCTCAAAACCTGTATACAAAGACCTTTGATGGGGGAGCCAAAGCAGGTATTGTGAGTATCAAAATACCTACTAGTGAAGCACCATTAACAGCAGACCGTGCATATACTTGGAAACTTTCCATCATTTGTGATTCTTCTAGTCCTTCAGATTTGTACTTAAAAGGTAAGATTGAGGTAGTCAAAGATCCTAATCTTTACTCTCAGGTGCAACAGACCACGGAACCTTTAGATCAGGCAATGCTTTATGCCACCGCTGGACTGTGGGAAAATTTTGTGAGTATTTTAGCTGATTTACACCGTCAACGCCCCAATGATCCCCAGATTAACCAGTATTGGCTGGAATTGTTGACATCAGTGGGGTTGACAAAAGCACCTTCAGACTCACCATGATCAGGAAACCCAGGGAATATCAAATTTACCGACAATATGCCGTAGCAGCATCAACTCGGTGAGGGTGATTTCCCCTAGGAGCAGCCACTAAAACCACATCTCCTTGAGTATTAACTACCCATCCCTGGGCGGGGATAACTCTTCGAGTCATCATAGATACAGGACTGACCACAGCCGATGATTCCTCCAGTGTGGGAGCAATTAAACTCACTTCCACCTCGCTACTACTATGTATTTGTTCCGGGGAACC
>NZ_JANQDF010000010.1:0-4805 GCF_029891675.1 Anabaenopsis tanganyikae CS-531 | reverse complement strand
AGACGCGATATTTCTCTTAAGATTTACAAGAAAGACTACCGCTATCATTGCTTGGTTTTCGCGTTGGCAATAGTCTTAATTCAATACCTGATATCGTATTATATATCAAGTGGGCGATTTTCTTAACTCACTTATGTCAATTCTTGTCAACATAAGTATAGTTTTGTCTATAAAATAGTCAGCTTAGGACTAGCTCTTTCTCATAGTCTACTGCCAAATAGCTTCTTTTTGATTAATCTACTTTATGACAAGCTTTAATCGCTCTACCACTCGTCGGTTGAAAACATTAACTCAAATTCCTTCTGTATGGGAGGGCGATCGCCGTCCAATGTCATCGTCGCCAACATCAGCTTCAGACTCCGAGAGCAACGGTGAATGTATTCTTTGGGTAGATGGTTCCCAAGGTGTGGTGCGGGGGATGGATGTAGTATCTCCTGAAATAGGTCCAGAAGCAATTGTTCGCACCTTAATGCGTGCAATGGAGCATCCCCATAGCCCTGGTAAACCCGCCAGACCCCAAAAGATTGTAGTTAAAGACCGAGAAATTCAGTTTTACCTGCGGGGTGTGCTGCAAGGCTTGGATATTAGCATTGATTACGTTCCCGAATTGCCCTTAATCGACGAACTATTCCGCGGATTTACTGAGATACAGGATAACCAAGTTCCCGATTTACCTCCCCAATATGCACAAGTATTGCGTGATCAGGCCTTCGCTGTTTGGCACACTGCACCTTGGGAATTTTTACAAGAACAACAAATATTATCAATAGAGATTAATAACTGGGACGTTGGGACACTGTACGTTTCCGTGATGGGGATGTTGGGGATGGAGTACGGTATTTTACTTTATCGCTCTGAAGATTCTCTGAGGCAGTTTCGGGCAGAAGTTTTAGAGGATGATGAATCACAAGCACATTTAGAAGAGGCTTTCCTCAAACAAGACTGTCTATTTCTGACTTTTGAAAGTGAAGATGAAGATGAAGATGAAATGGATGGGGACGAGGATTTAAGCGATTTACCCATATCGGAAATTGAGCCTACTTTCGGTAATATCCACCCATTAGAAGGATTGCGGTCGGTTTTGTATGAAGAGGAAGCACTAGCAGTGTTTGTGGCTCTAGAGAGCCTGATCCGCTTTATCCGCGATTACCATAACCAGCTCGATAGTGAAACTTTTCCTACCCTCAGCCGTCGCTATCGTATTTCTGTACCTAAATCCAATTCAGAATCAATTAAGTCTTTGTCTGTGACTGTCTCCACTATGCCGCAATTAGCAGCAGAATTAGAGGAAATGGCAGGTTGGGGCATGGAAGAACTAGAAATGGGAGCCGAAGACTTGCCTGATTTTCCTGGCTTGCGAGATGATCTGATTCCAGAAAATTCTTTTATCAGTCTGGGAGTAATCTCTTGGGAAATGTTAGACTCATTGCATCAAGGAGTTCTAAATTATCAGTCTGCTGAAATATCAAAAGTGGGTGATGGATTACCGGTAGTTTTAATTCAAACCTCACGACCCAAGGCTAAAACTATCATTGAAAATATTGTCGCAGCCGGCGGACTCAAAGCCATTTGCTTTAATCCGGGTGCTGATCCTTTTGATGGCGATCGCTACGATTTAGGTTTGTTGCAAACTGAAAATGGCGAATTATTCTTGTTCGGTGAATTTTTAGATGATGATCCAACCCATGGAGAGGCGCGGAAAAAATGGGATGAGCGGTGTAAAAACACCAACGGCTACTGTGCTTTGATTATTGCCAAAGGAATAAAAGGATCTACGAGTCGCAACCCCCAATTAGGAGATATGATGGCTTTATTTGAAGCGCACTCACTTTCTCATCAAGCCCTAGGTTTTGGCACTCTGCAACTCATGCCTGAGTGAGAATTTGACTAAAACTTACCCAAGAATCAATAGCTAATTCCGCTACCAACTCAGTTACAATTTGTAAAGAAACTGAAAGGGTAAGATGGAATGCGCGTTGCAATTGTGGGTGCGGGACTGGCTGGGCTAGCAACCGCGGTAGATTTGGCTGATGCTGGTTGTGAAGTAGAGATTTTTGAGTCCCGCCCATTTGTTGGTGGTAAAGTCAGTAGTTGGGTAGATGAAGATGGCAACCATATTGAAATGGGATTGCACGTATTTTTTGGTTGTTACTACCAGCTATTTGATTTAATGGAGAAAGTGGGGGCATTATCCAATTTACGGCTAAAAGAACATACCCACACTTTTATTAATCAAGGGGGACGTACTGGTAGTTTAGATTTTCGCTTTATTACTGGTGCGCCTTTCAATGGATTAAAGGCATTTTTTACAACTTCTCAATTATCATTACAAGATAAACTACAAAATGCCATCGCCTTGGGTACTAGCCCCATTGTTCGCGGATTAGTAGACTTCAACGGGGCGATGAAAACTATCCGTAACTTAGATAAAGTTAGCTTTGCTGAATGGTTCCGCAGTCACGGCGGTAGTGAGGGTAGTATCAAACGGATGTGGAACCCCATTGCTTATGCTTTGGGATTTATTGATTGTGATCATATTTCCGCCCGTTGTATGTTGACAATCTTCCAGTTTTTTGCATCTAAAACTGAAGCCTCAATTATGCGGATGCTGGAAGGTTCCCCAGATGAGTATTTGCACAAGCCCATCCTGAAATATTTAGAAGCAAGAAACGTTAAAATTCATACTCGTCGCCAAGTCAGGGAAATTCAATTTACTCAATCAGGAGAACAAACTCAGGTAACTGGTATTGTAGTTGCCCAAGGTGACACCACACAAACCGTTAGGGCTGATGCTTACCTGTGTGCTTGCGATGTCCCGGGGATTCAGCGTATATTACCCGAAGAGTGGCGTAAGTGGTCGGAATTTGACAATATTTATAAATTAGATGCAGTACCCGTGGCCACAGTACAGCTGCGATTTGATGGCTGGGTAACAGAACTCCAAGATGAACACGAACGCAAACAGCTAAATCATGCCGCGGGGATAGATAATTTACTGTATACTGCCGATGCTGACTTTTCTTGTTTTGCTGATTTAGCCCTGGCTAGTCCCAGTGATTATTATCGCCCGGGACAAGGGTCTTTATTACAGTTGGTACTCACACCGGGAGATCCTTTTATTAAACAAACCAATGAAGCGATCGCCCAACACGTCCTCAAACAAGTTCATGAACTGTTCCCCTCATCCCGCGAACTGAATATGACTTGGTATAGTGTTGTAAAACTGGCGAAATCACTCTACCGAGAAGCACCAGGGATGGATCCTTACCGTCCTGACCAAAAAACCCCAGTGCATAACTTCTTTTTAGCAGGTAGTTATACTCAACAAGATTATATTGACAGCATGGAGGGAGCAACCATTTCTGGACGGCGTGCAGCAAAAGTGATTTTAGAGAACCTGAAACAATAAGCAAACGCACTAAGCAGAGGTTAGCCAATAGCTAGTTATTTGCTAACAATAGATTATATATCCTCATAACTGCTCAGATAGTGGTATGGCTTATGTACCACTACGAGAAGCAGTCAAACAACTGGGACTGCACCCAAACACTTTAAGGAAGTACGCAGACAATGGCAAGATTGAAAGCATCAAAAACGAAGGAGGACAAAGACTTTTTCACGTTGAATCCTACCTCCGTGGTGCCACTAGAACTTCCATTGTCTGCTACTGCCGAGTTAGTTCAACCAAACAACGAGACGACCTTGGTAGACTTGCCTATATGCAATCACTCTACCCAGATGCCGAAATCATCAAAGATATCGGCAGTGGAATCAACTTTAAAAGAAAAGGACTGCAAGCCCTACTGGACAGACTTATGCTCGGAGATCAGCTCACGCTTGTTGTTACCTGTCGTGACCGACTCGCAAGGTTTGGATTCGAGCTTATTGAGTACATGGTCGAGCAAAACGGTGGACGGATCGTGGTTCTCGACAACACTGTATATTGCCCAGAGTCAGAACTTACCTCGGATCTTCTCTCCATCCTCCACGTCTTCTCTTATCGGATGCACGGACTCAGGAAGTACAGTAAAAAAATCAAGGAAGATCCGGATCTTTCTCACAACCGAGCAGAGACAGATCGTTAAACAGTGGTTTGGTGTATCCAGGTTTGTTTACAACACTACTATCAAACTGCTGCAAGACTCTAGCATTAAGGCTAACTGGAAAGCGATTAAGACTGACATATTGAACGGATTACCAGAATGGAGTAAAGCAGTCCCTTATCAAATTAAATCAATTGCCATCAAAGATGCTTGTAAGTCTGTCAGCAATGCCAAGAAAAAGTTTAAAACCGGTGGTGGTGTTAGCAAGATTAGATTTAGGTCAAGAAAAGACGCTGTACAATCTTGCTACATTCCCAAATCCGCAGTAAAAGACTTTGGGATTTATCACACTGTATTAGGTAAGGCAACCTTGAAAGAAGCCTTACCACAAAGCTTTGGCGACTGTCGTTTAGTATTTGCCTACGGTGATTACTATTTGACAGTTCCAGAGGATGTGCTGCAACAGAAGTCTGATAACCAAGGACGTGTTGTAGCACTTGACCCCGGTATCAGAACGTTTATCACCTTCTTTTCTGAATGTAGTTTTGGGGAAATTGGACTATATGCTAATTTGCAAATCCAGAAGCTGTGTTTTCGCTTGGATAAGTTAATTTCTAAATTCACTCAAGCCAAGTGCAAACAAAGAAGAAGGATGAAACTTGCCGCCAGTAGACTGCGAGGTAAAATCAAAAACCTTGTAGACGAATTGCACAAGAAAACTGCTCGATTTTTGGTTGATAACTTTGACATTATTTTACTGCC
>NZ_JANQDF010000009.1:0-3943 GCF_029891675.1 Anabaenopsis tanganyikae CS-531 | reverse complement strand
ACCAACGCCACGCAGTTCTATAACTTATCCCTACCTTTTTTGCATAATCAGATAGTTTCATTCATTTAATGATCGTACATTCATAATATTATACTACAAATGTACATAAATGACTATAAATTCATTAAATTATTGTAGACCTAATTTACTCTAGTCCAAAAATCAGTAGGCATGGTGTTATCAGCAATCTTAATGAAATTTTTAGATTCTTTGTATATCTTTATTTAAAGGTGACGCTACAATGATAATTAATACATAATTTGCGTAACACCATAGTTGGTCAGCTATTGATTATTTAATTTAATTAATTTTTATTAAAACAAGTTAATTATATAAACCTGATAAGACTCATGTAGGTCTAGGCTCAGGACATGAAGCCATTTCTGAGTATGTGAACACAGTAAAGTGATCTAATTACTTAAGAGTCAATGCGTAAGATTTGATAGCGGTAGTAAGCATAGGTATCGAATAGCGCCCCAACGAAACTACAAGTCAAACTAATGATCACAAGTCCATGAAGGGGATGACCGCTACCAAAGATAGAAAGAAAATGGATGATCCTCATCGTGCTGGCATCAGTAGCCCCTTGTAAAGCTGGAAAGTAACCGATGACAGGCAAAAGGAATAATACGCCCCCCACCAAGGACATAGGAGCGATAAAACTAAAAAACATAGTCAGCAGTAGGGAGCGGAGAAAGTTGGTGAAAATAGACATATACAGCAGGCTCCGTTGAGAGAGTGAACAATCGCCGAGAACTAAGATGTCATCTTCCAGAATACGTGCGATCGCTCCTTAAAAAGCAATATGTCAAAAATCTTAAGTTTTGATTAAAAAAAATCTTCACCTTTTAAATCAGATAATCTGATCGGGAAAAACTCTAAAATTATCTAAAAAACTTGCCAAACATAGCTTTCAGTCTATATCATTTCGTAATAATGGCATCAAAAATCGATTTAAACAACTTTACTTTATGAGATGACCTTTAAATTAAGTTAATGTTTCACCCAGGGAGTAGGGTTCCCCCAACCAACAGAGATCCGCTATCCTGAATGCAGTTACCGAGTTAGCTAAAAAACATTGAGTGAGACTAAATCCAAATCCAGTTTAGGAGCATGGAGTCAGCGACTGCTGGCGGCGATTTTCCTGGGTGGACAAGTAATAGTTCACCTATTGAGGGGAAAAATTAATTGGCGCAATACTGTAGAGCAAATGGCCACTGTGGGGCCAGACTCCCTATTTATTGCCCTGTTAACGGCTGTATTTGTGGGCGCAGTATTTACGATTCAGGTAGCGAGGGAGTTTATTAATTTTGGCGCTAGTAATCTAGTTGGCGGAGTCCTAGCGGTAGCATTAACAAGAGAATTATCACCAGTACTTACCGCCGTAGTTTTGGCGGGAAGAGTCGGATCCGCCTTTGCAGCCGAAATTGGGACGATGCGGGTAACCGAGCAAATCGACGCTTTATTCATCTTAAAAACAGACCCCATTGATTACCTTGTTATCCCTCGCCTACTAGCTTGCTGCTTAATGCTGCCGATTTTAACCCTCCTGTCTTTAATCACGGGGATTTTAGGGGGATTAATAATTGCCACAAATATATATGGCATACCCGATACGGTATTTCTAGACTCAGCTCGCAACCTGATCAGTATTGGGGATATCATCAGCGCCTTAATTAAAGCCTGTTGCTTTGGCTTGTTAATCGCCGTCATTGGTTGCAGCTGGGGTTTAACGACCAAGGGAGGAGCAAAAGGCGTGGGACAATCCACCACAACGGCTGTTGTGACTTCCTTGCTAATTATATTTATTAGTAACTTTTTTCTCTCATGGTTAATGTTTCAGGGAGCGGGGAGTGCATTGCTAGAAGGTTTTTGACATAGGACTGGGATCTGTTCACCAATAACTCGGCAAGTTAATCAAACCCAGAACCCCTAAAATAGGATAGATGTTTACCAACAAAACAGGATGGGAAACTGTGACCAGTTCATTTACAACTGATTCCACCTCAACTGTGGAACTCCAGCCTAGTTATAATATCCCCATTGTATTGCTGATTGCTGCCATACCTCTATTGGTAGTGCAAGTTTGGGTAGGGGTGGTAATTGCATTATTGGGCTTATTTCTGTTGTTACAAACCGCAACAATACGTTTACAGTTCACCGCCACAGATTTAGATATCTATCGAGGGGAAAAATTACTGCGGCGCTTTCCCTATCAGGAATGGCAAAACTGGCGGATATTTTGGAATGGAATCCCTATCCTGTTTTATTTTAAGGAAGTCAATAGCATTCACTTTTTACCGATTTTATTTGACCCCAAA
The DNA here is from genome assembly GCF_029891675.1 of Anabaenopsis tanganyikae CS-531. Lineage (NCBI taxonomy): Bacteria > Bacillati > Cyanobacteriota > Cyanophyceae > Nostocales > Nodulariaceae > Anabaenopsis > Anabaenopsis tanganyikae. The sequence continues at coordinate 1,622 of NZ_JANQDF010000009.1, read as the reverse complement.
ACCCTGAAATCTTGTCTAGAATCACGTTGTCCACGGATATGACCTATTTTCTGAATCCTGTGAGCCTCAATGCTCAGTGGTTTTGCATCTAGACTATATTCTTGAAACTTATTTATTTGCATTATTGTTTATGAACCCAGAGGAATCTCAAACTCCAGAACAGATGGATGAGTGGTTGGAACAAATAGAAGCAGAAAACTCATCCCCAGACTCACTGCTGGAAACAGGAGCGCCAACTTCATCTACTGATACACAACCAAATAATGCAAATCTTGTGCCAATCATACCTCATACAGAAGTGGCATTTGCCGCCATTGACTCCACAGAAGACTCAACCCTTGAAGATGCAGTACAACAACCACAAACTCCCGTCGTGGTAGAGCAACAAGATAATTCACTATCTGCTCAAGCTGAGGATACAGTGGCAGATTTGCAACGCCAAGAAGCATCCCTAAAGGCAGAAATAGCCAATCTACAAGCATCTTACAAAACCCTTCAAGAACAACTTAGTCAAACTCAAATCTCTCTGGGGCGACTTGTACAAGAGTCACTGGCGCAGTTAGAACAACGCAAACAAGCTCTGCAAATTTCTGTAGAACAACTAGAACGCCGCCAAGAACGCATTCGTAATGAAATGCGAACCACTTTTGCGGGAGCATCTCAAGATTTAGCAATTCGGGTGCAAGGCTTTAAGGATTATCTCACCGGTAGTTTACAGGATTTGGCAATGTCAGCAGAACAATTGCAACTGACACCAATCGAACCAGCCAAACCTGTGGTCACAGAGGTGAAAATCACCCAAGAACAGCCACAAACACCCCAATTTGCCCAACAACAGTTTCAAGAGACTACAAATAAAATTCGCCGCTTGATTGACCAGTATCGTAGTAACCCAGATTACTATGGTCCGCCCTGGCAATTACGCCGGACTTTTGAACCGGTTCACGCAGAACGAGTTGCTAACTGGTTCTTTAAACAAGGGGGACGCGGCGCTTTGCGAACTATGGGAAGCCGCTTGCAGAATATTCTCATTGGTTCTTCTGTCGCTTCTATATTACACAGTTTATATGGCGATCGCCTCCGTACTCTGGTTTTAGCAAATTCCCCAGAACGTTTAGGTGAATGGCGGCGCGGTTTGCAAGACTGCTTAGGAATTGGTCGCACAGATTTTGGTCCTGACCAGGGTGTAGCTTTGTTTGAAACACCCGATGCTTTGGCTTTGAAGGCTGACCGACTGGTAAAGACTAATCAATTACCTTTAATTATAATTGACGATTCCGAAGAGCAAATCAGTTTAGCAATACTGCAATTTCCTCTATGGTTGGCTTTTGCACCAGACCCTAAAGCCGTGAGAAGTTACTCTGGTGAAAGGGTTAGTCAATAGCTAGTTATTTGCTAACAATAGATTATATATACTCATAACTGCTAATATAGTAGTATGGCTTATGTACCACTACGAGAAGCAGTTAAACAACTGGGATTGCACCCAAACACTTTAAGGAAGTACGCAGACAATGGCAAGATTGAAAGCATCAAAAACGAAGCAGGACAAAGACTTTTTCACGTTGAATCCTACCTCCGTGGTGCAGCTAGAACTTCCATTGTCTGCTACTGCCGAGTTA
>NZ_JANQDF010000008.1:0-15264 GCF_029891675.1 Anabaenopsis tanganyikae CS-531 | reverse complement strand
CGCGATATTTCTCTTAAGATTTACAAGAAAGACTACCGCTATCATTGCTTGGTTTTCGCGTTGGCAATAGTCTTAATTCAATACTTGATATCGTAGGATTATATATCAAGTGGGCGATTTTCTTAACTCACTTATGTCAATTCTTGTCAACATAAGTATAGTTTTGTCTATAAAATAGTCAGCTGAGGACTAGCTCACTCTTAGTCTGTATACCCCTGTGATAATTATTTTCTTGATTCAGTCTGTGTCCCAATCTCTGAGAAATCTCAAATCTCCCATCCAAGATTCCTACTAACTAATGATGACAATTGCTCACAATCCCTGTGTTCTGGTGATTGAAACCGATGAGAGTCTGGCAAATCAGTTAGGCTTTGATTTGCGAGAAGCCGGCTATGAAGCGATTTTAGCCCATGATGCGGCTAGCGGTTTACAATACTGCCGCGATGCCTCTAGTGGGCAAAGCCATCGGCCACCTGCTTTAATTGTTGTAGACCGGATGCTCTCAGGAGAATCAGGACTCTTGTTGTGTAAAAAACTCAGAAATGCCGGGATGTGCGCCCCTGTATTGATGCTCATGGCCAGGGATACAGTAGATGACCGGGTGGCTTGTTTAGAAGCTGGGGCTGATGATTATGTCCTCAAGCCTTACCGCCCGGAAGACTTTTTAAACTTAATTCGCCTGTATTTAAAGCCTGATGTTGAAACCACAGAACAGTTACGTTTTGGGGATTTGGTTTTAGATGTCGCCACCCGTCGCGCTATGCATAACGGACGGTCAATTGACTTGACAATGAAAGAATTTGAACTATTAAAATTTTTAATGGAACACCCCCGCGAGGTATTAACCCGCGAACAAATTTTAGAAAATGTTTGGGGTTACAATTTTATGGGTGAGTCCAATGTGATAGAGGTGTACATTCGCTACTTACGCCTGAAAATTGAATGTGACACTCATAAACGTCTGATTCAAACAGTGCGCGGCGTGGGATATGTATTACGGGAGTCTTAATCTGAAAATTACTACAAAAATTAAAAATTGACTATGACACAGGCAAAAAACGTACTAGGAACCAACCTGGAGAGTTGCTGTACATCTCCCATGACTGGCTATTACCGCGATGGCTTTTGTAATACAGGTGGTCAGGATTTCGGGATGCATGTTGTTTGCGCCCAAGTTACACCAGAATTTCTCGAGTTTACTAAATCCCAGGGGAATGACTTGAGTACAGCCGTTCCCCAATTTAATTTTCCTGGACTACGACCAGGCGATCGCTGGTGTTTATGTGCGGCCCGTTGGCAAGAAGCTTTAGATGCTGGTGTCGCCCCCCCTGTTGTGCTTGGCGCTACCCATTCTAGAGCTTTGGAAGTCTGCTCACTAGAGGATTTGCAAAAACACGCCCTTATGTAGCTAAAGACCTAGAATCGCCAAAATTAAATTAATAATATAGCATTTCCCATGCTCGTGAGGTACAAAGTTCTTTAGTTTCAGGGAACACCGGAACAGGGAACACCGGAACAGGGAATAGGCAATTGATGTGTACTTCATTAGCCTGAAAAAGGCTTTATACTCCCAGGGGCAATTAATCAATTGCCCCTATTTATTGCTCACAGACATATATAAAGTGTTTATTAATACTAAATACTTAGACCAGAAATAACATAATCAGTGAATCCCTGACTTCTCACAACAGGCCGAGGGCATATTTTCTCATGATTTTATGTTTTAAAATTATGTTTCAAGATAGATGTTTTTGTATCTATTCTTTTCTAATGTAGATTGTGTAATCCCAAAAATATGCCTATAGATAGATAAAAAATATCTCAACAGTATATAGCCTAACTAGAAATTTTCTAGTTATATAGGTGAGGTTTTATTTCTTTAAACAAAGTACAGTGACTACGGTAGACAGTTGGGTGGTAAAACTTCAATGTTAAATTTTAACCGCTTGCAACTGCCAAGCTTACATAGCTTACGAGTGGTACAAGTTGCAAGCATAATCACAATATTAGTCGGTGTTCTGGTGCTGTTTGGCTGGTTGTTTGACATTGAATTGATTAAAACCTGCGGTAACACCAGTCTCGTGACAATGAAGCCTAATACAGCTTTATGCTTTGTGCTATCTGGTATATCTTTGTGGATGTCGCAGAGCAAACTCAGCAGAAAAAGTCATTCTACTATCCCTTACTTATCCTGCTCGCGAATTTGTGCAGCATCTGTTACCTTGATTGGGTTACTCACCCTCGCTCAGTATTTATTCGGCTGGAATTTTGGTATTGATGAATTACTCTTCCAGGAGCAAGCAACTGCAGTATTAACATCCCCTCCAGGGCGAATGGGGTTTGAGAGTGCCTTAAACTTTATATTTCTGGGTATAGCTCTAGAAATTTCCGCCCATATGGCTAACAGCACCCTATCGCCATCGCCAAATCAGCTTAGTTTTTGGTACATTCAACTTTTTACCCTGATAGTACTAGTGATTTCTGCACAGGTACTCATCGGTTATATGTATCAAGTAGGATTGTTTCCCAGCACACCATCATATACAACATCAATGGGATTACATACAGGCGTAAAGTTCATTGTACTTTGTATAGGCATTCTCTGGGCAAGTCCAGAGCAGGCATTTATGGCAGTAGTAATGAGTGATACCTATGGCGGGTTGATGGCGCGTCGTTTGTTACCGGCAGCTATAGCTTTACCATTAGTGATAGGCTGGTTGATCCTCCATGGTCAATTAGCAGGGAAATACGGTGCTGCTTTTGCGATATCGTTATTTGCCATCATCTTAATAGTGATTTTTGCGATTTTGATTTGGCAAACTTCAGCAGTAATATCACGTATTGAACGTCAACGCGACGAGACGCAAGAACAACTCAGAGCACAGGAAGAAAAGCTGAGAAGTTTTGTAGATGCTAACATCATTGGTATTAAGTTTGGTGATGTCTATGGTGGTATTCACCAAGCCAATGATGCATTTCTACAGATGATTGGCTACAGCCGTGAGGATTTATTCACAGGTAAATTAAATTGGCGGAATATCACACCACCAGAGTATTTGCATTTAGATATTCAAGGTATCGCCGAAGCCCAGGAAAATCCCAGAGGTGCTTGTACCCCCTATGAAAAAGAATACATTCACAAAGATGGTCGGCGGATTCGGGTTTTAGTAGGTTACGTGTTGCTCGCACAGAACCGACAAGAATCAGTGGCGTTTATTCTGGACTTAAGCGATCGCCAGGAAGCAAGAGAACAAATAGTACAACTTAATAAAGATTTACAACGTCGGATCAGCGAATTACAAACTTTATTTCAGGTTATCCCTATTGGTATCGGTATTGCTGAAGATGCAGAGTGCAAAACTATGAGAATTAACCCCTGTCTTGCTCAACAATTAGGGATATCACCAGGTAAATATGGTGCTATGAGTATCCCCAGTCAAGAACAGCCGGCAGAATTTCAAGTTTACCGCGACGGTAAAAAACTATCACCAGAAGAGTTACCTATGCAATATTCTGCTGCTCATGGTGTGACAGTTTTAGACTCTGAAACTGATATTATACATAAAGATGGCAAAGTTGTCAAGTTGTTGCAGTACGTCGCCCCGTTGTTTGATGAACAGGGTAACAGTAGAGGTAGTGTTGGGGCATTTTTGGATATTACAGAGCGTAAGCAGATAGAGGAAGCAGTTCACAATCAGCAAAAATGGCTCGAAGAAGTCTTAAATCTGATGCCTCTACCATTACTGTTTATTGAACCTGAAACGGGGCGGGTAACCTTTGCTAATCAAGCCGCTGATGAATTAGCAGGGGGTGAGTTTCCCAAAGGTGTACCAGTAGAAGAGTATGACACTACATACTATTGCACAGATGCGGCAGGAAATCGCATCCCTAAGGAGCAAATACCCGGGGCGCGGGTAGCCCGGGGAGAACGTTTAGATGGATTAGAAATAAACTGGCACACTGGCGACCTTGTGCGCTCTGTACTGATATTTGGTGATACTATACCAGCAATGCACGGTCATTCAGCTACCTGTGTAGCAGGCTTTCAAGATATTACTAATCTTAAGGAAATTGAAAAGGCCCAAGCATTAAGTTACAAAAGGTTACAGTTGCTGTTTAACACAGCCAATGATTTGTTATCTAGTCAGGAACCAGTAGCATTAATTAACAGCTTCTACCAAAAACTGGCGGAGCAGATTGGTTTGGATGTTTACTTTAACTATTTAGTTGAGGAGAACCATCAGGTGATTCGCCTTGCATCTTTTACAGGCTGTTCTGAGGAGGTGGCTAAAAAATATGAGTGGTTACCGTTGGGTCAATCGGTGTGCGGTACTGTCGCCCAAGAACGCCGTCCTATTTATGTAGAAAATGTTCAGGAATCCACTGACCCAAACACAGAATTAATTCGGAATTTAGGGGTGAAGGCTTGTTATAGTTACCCGTTAATAGCATCAGAACGGGTTTTGGGTACTCTTTGTTTTGGTAGCCGCAGTTGCTGTTCTTTTAGTGAAAATCAAAGGGCGATGATGCAAGCAGTTTGTGACCAAATAGCGGTGGCCATGGAACGGGCAAGGTTAATTGCTTCTCTGCAACTGCAAACAGAGCAACTGCAACAAGCCAACCGCATGAAGGATGAATTTCTGGGTATATTATCCCATGAATTGCGATCGCCCCTGAATGCTATTCTCGGTTGGGTGCAACTGCTGCGAGCTCGCAAACTGAGTGACACTCAAATGGCTAAGGCCATGGAAACTATTGAGCGCAATGCTAGGACACAAGCCCAGGTTATAGAAGATTTGCTAGATATTTCCAGCATGATTAGGGGACAGTTGTATCTCAATGTTTGTAGTTACGATTTGGTTCCCCTAATTGAGTCGGCGATGACAACGGTCCAGTTAGCCGCCCAAGCTAAGGAAATTGATTTGAGATTTTCCGTGATTCCTCCCCAGGGAATACAGCACAATCATTCTAGATTTTTAGTTGCCGGTGATACGGATCGTTTACAACAGATGATCTGGAATTTACTATCTAATGCTATCAAGTTTACTCCTACAGGGGGTAGGGTAGAAGTTGAACTTTCCCATAGTATTGATGATCACAAAAATTTACCCCGAAACATTACTAGTTATGCTCAAATTCAAGTCCGGGATACGGGTATTGGGATTAAGCCAGAGTTTCTTCCTTATGTTTTTGACCGCTTCCTCCAGGCGGATAGTTCTAGTACTCGCTCCTATGGCGGCTTAGGTTTAGGCCTAGCAATCGTACGTCATTTAGTAGAATTGCATGGTGGTACTGTCCATGCAGAGAGTGGGGGGGAAGGACAAGGAGCAACTTTTACAGTGAAAATCCCACTGTTATCAGCTGCATTTGCCTAAAGCGATCGCAGCCCAAGATTTAGCTACACTGGCTAGTCTGGTAAATCGAAATTAAATGGTATATTGCAGTACTATCAGCTTCTGCTTGGAGACTTATATGTCCTTTGTACCATTACATATTCACAGCGACTATAGTTTGCTCGATGGAGCCAGTCAGCTACCGGAGTTGGTCGATCAAGCCATCGCTCTGGGGATGAAAGCGATCGCCCTGACTGATCATGGTGTCATGTATGGTGCTGTAGAATTGATTAAAATCTGCCGCAGTAAAAACATTAAGCCAATTATTGGCAACGAAATGTATATCATCAACGGCGATATTACCAAACAAGAACGCCGCCCCAAATATCATCAAGTTGTTTTAGCTAAAAATACTCAAGGTTACAAAAACTTAGTTAAAATTACCACAATTTCCCACCTGGAAGGGGTACAAGGTAAGGGAATTTTTTCTCGTCCTTGTATTAATAAAGATCTACTTAAACAATATCGTGAAGGTTTAATCGTCACTAGTGCTTGTTTAGGTGGAGAAATACCCCAAGCAATTCTCAGTGGTAGACCAGAGATAGCCCGGAAAATTGCCAAGTGGTATCAAGAATTATTTGGTGATGATTACTATTTAGAAATTCAAGACCACGGCTCTCAAGAAGACCGGATTGTAAATGTAGAAATTGTTAAAATTGCGCGGGAATTAGGAATTAAATTTATTGCCACTAACGATTCTCATTTTATATCTTGTTTTGATGTGGAAGCACATGACGCTTTACTATGTATTCAAACTGGACAGCTAATTAGTGAAGATAAACGGATGCGTTATAGCGGTACAGAATACCTGAAATCCGCAGCAGAAATGAAACTGTTATTCCGTGACCATTTACCAGATGATGTCATTGCTGAAGCTATCAGCACCACTACAGAAATTGCCGATAAAGTGGCAGTTTATAATATTATGGGTGAACCTCAGATTCCCACACCATACATACCTTCAGGTCATACTCCCGACACTTACGCTGAAGAAGTAGCTTGGCAAGGATTATTAGAAAGGTTAAACCGCAAATCCCGCAATGAAGTTGAGCCAGTATATAGAGAAAGATTAGAATATGAATTAAAAATGCTCCAGTCCATGGGGTTTTCTACCTACTTTTTAGTAGTTTGGGATTACATCAAATTTGCCAGAGATAATAACATTCCTGTAGGTCCTGGTCGTGGTTCTGCTGCTGGTTCTTTGGTGGCTTATGCTATGCGAATTACTAATATAGACCCGGTACACCATGGTTTATTATTTGAGCGATTCTTGAACCCCGAACGTAAATCAATGCCTGATATTGATACAGATTTTTGCATTGAAAAACGTGACAAAGTTATTGAATATGTAACTGAAAAATATGGTAAAGATAGAGTTGCTCAAATTATTACTTTCAACCGCCTCACCTCTAAATCCGTTTTAAAAGATGTCGCTAGAGTATTGAATATTCCCTATGGGGAATCAGACAAAATGGCGAAATTAATTCCCGTAGTCCGGGGTAAACCCACTAAACTCAAAGTGATGATTTCCGACCAAACCCCAGCACCCGAGTTTAAGGAAAAATACGATAATGATCCGCAAGTCCGCCATTGGGTTGATATGGCCATGCGAATTGAAGGAACTAATAAAACTTTTGGTGTCCACGCTGCTGGGGTGGTGATTTCTGCTGACCCCTTAGATGAAATTGTCCCACTGCAAAGGAATAATGATGGTGCGGTGATTACCCAATATTTTATGGAAGACTTGGAATCACTGGGGTTGTTAAAAATGGATTTTCTCGGGTTACGTAACTTAACCCTGATTCAAAAAACAATTGATTTAATTGAACAAAGCAGAGGTTATCGCATTGACCCAGATGAAATTACACGTCAGGAAAGAAAATCTCAAAAAATATTAGCTAAGGGTGAACATACAACTTTACCCAAAGATGTGAAAAAATCCTATGAACTTTTAGAAGCTGGGGATTTAGAAGGAATATTTCAGTTAGAGTCTTCAGGGATGCGTCAGATAGTCAGAGATTTAAAGCCTTCCAATATTGAAGATATTTCTTCTATTTTGGCACTCTATCGACCCGGACCCCTAGATGCGGGACTCATTCCTAAGTTTATTAACCGTAAACATGGGCGCGAGGTGATTGATTACCAAAATTCTCTTCTAGAACCCATACTGAATGAAACCTATGGAATTATGGTTTATCAAGAGCAAATTATGAAAATTGCTCAAGATATGGCTGGATATTCCCTAGGACAAGCTGACTTATTGCGTCGCGCTATGGGTAAAAAGAAGGTTGCAGAAATGCAAAAGCAGCGGGAAAAGTTTGTTGATGGTGCGGCGAAGAATGGAGTTAAAAAACAAGTAGCTGAGGAATTGTTTGAGCAAATGTTAAAGTTTGCCGAATATTGTTTGAGCTATGATACGCAGGTTTTAACGGTGGAATATGGGTTGATTCCCATTGGGGAAATTGTCCACAAGTGTCTGGAATGTCATGTTTATAGTGTTGATCAAAATGGCAATGTTTATACCCAACCTATTCTACAGTGGCATGATCGGGGAAAACAAGAACTATTTGAATATTCTTTAGCAGATGGTTCAATTATCCGGGCGACAAAAGACCATAAGTTTATGACCACTGATGGGCAAATGTTACCCATTGATGAAATTTTTAACCGGGAATTAGATTTGCTTCAAGTTCCAGGTTTACCAGTGTAAAGATAAAAGTTATGTTGTGGTTGTAACATAACTTTTGAGAGTTAAAATTTTGACTTAATTTACTGGTAAAGTTTTTATAGGGTGTCCATCTGGGTTACTTTTGTTCTTTGAGTGATTTAGTTGGGACTTCGATCGCTTGAATATCAATTGTACCTTCTGGTGTGAAGCGCTGAAAATGTCCTTGTTTTACTGACAATTGCTCTCCACAATTAGGACACTGCACCTGAGTGTTATTTAAACCTGAAAATTCATAATTACAGACGGGACATTGGTCAGTTACTAAATTGCGTTGTAGCCACCAGCGCAAGCCGAAGAAGGCGACAACGGGTGTAAATAACAGCAAACCAAAGATAATTAACAACGAATTTACCAGCCAGCCTAAGCCTAGTGATGCTAGCAACCAGAAAACTGCTAACATGGTCAGCCAAGGTCGCAGTTTTTCCAGACTCAATTCCAAAGATTTAAGGCTCATTTTTGCAATTATTTTCTTGCTCTCCCTCTAGGATAGCGATTTTAATGCCGGGTCAAAAGCCCACGGTCAACCACCAAAGGTCAAGAAATATTAATTGAGTTTTGCACTATGGGCTTATACCCGATTCCAGGGTAAAAATATCTAGTTTTCTCTGGCGTATTTGAGTATTAATAAACAATTTTTACCATCAGCACTGCGTTCGTAGACAACATGGTCAGCCAATCTTCTCAGCAGAAACCATCCATATCCACCTACTTGGAGTGTACCCGGCTGTGGCTCTGCGATCGCATCAGGATTGAAAGGTTTTCCTTGATCCCAAATTCTCACTTCCAGTCTGTCAATCCATAGACTCACTTCAATTTCTATGGTAGTTTCTGGTGGTAAAGCACTATGGGCGTGACGAACTGCATTGGTAAAACCCTCTGCTAATGCTAAGTTGAGGCGATAAAGTTGGCTTTGTGACCAGCCCAATTGAGACAAATATGTGAGACAAAATTGCTCAAACCATTGTTGTACGTAGTTTAGGAGCTTGAGTTCGCTCTTTACCGCCAGATGGTCGTGCTGCACTATGCTAAGCATTGACCTTGACTTAAATATAATTTCATGGAGGCATTCCCCCGCATAAATCACGGGGGATTGATTTTGGGTTCAAGCAGCGATCGCAGTCCTAGTTACTTTGATATCGCCTCGCCCATCAGCTGTTTGGCGCGTAATTTTACGTTGACACCTGTAAGTTTCAAAATCACATCCGCCAGAATTACCAGCATCTGTCAAATCAAATTTGAGCGGTTCAGCAGTTCTGAATATCAAATGCTAATTTTGGAGGATGATCTTCAAACTACAGGTGTCAAAGAAGTTTTGCTACTTAGTTTAGAACAATCCCAATGTCAAAGATTTGTCTAATGGTAAAGCAGCACCAATACCTAACCATACAGTTACTAATGTACCAAAGAGGAACACTGTAGTTGCAACTGGACGACGGAAAGGATTTTGGAATTTATTCACGTTCTCAATAAAGGGAACGAGGATTAAGCCCAGGGGTACAGCAGCCATTGCTAACACTCCTAAAAGTTTGTTAGGAAGCGATCGCAAAATCTGGAATACAGGATACAAATACCACTCTGGTAGAATTTCCAGGGGGGTGGCGAAAGGATTAGCTGGTTCACCTGTCATTGCGGGATCTAGCACAGCTAGAGCCACAATACAAGCAAATGAACCCATAATCACAATGGGAAATACATACAGTAGGTCATTAGGCCAAGCGGGTTCACCATAGTAGTTATGGCCCATGCCTTTGGCGAGTTTAGCTCTTAACTGAGGATCACTCAGATCGGGTTTTTTCTGCGTTGACATATTTAAATACGCTCTCCTGCTCAAATTCAGTTAAAGCATTTGTAAAAGCCATGAGCTATGAGGCTTACCCTAAGGGGGGGTATCTATAGCTTTGAGCTTCAAATACAAATCTTTGTTTTTATTGTCGCTTATGAGCGATGAATTGCTGATTTCTCATAAGTTTAAAACAAACATTTGCATCTGGGAACTCAAAGCCGTCGCCTTTTCCCATTGTGGCTTTAAGGGATTACAAAGGACCGGAAATACCTTGCTTGCGGATCATCAAGAAGTGGAACAGCATGAACACCGCAATTAACCAAGGCAGTATAAAGGTGTGCGCGCTATAGTAGCGAGTCAGGGTTGCTTGACCCACACTAGAACCACCGCGTAACATATCAGAAATAAAAACGCCAACTACCGGAATTGCTTCTGGTACGCCGCTGACGATTTTTACCGCCCAGTAACCAACTTGGTCCCAAGGTAGGGAGTAGCCTGTCACACCAAAAGAAACAGTGATGACTGCTAGAATCACACCGCTGACCCAAGTTAATTCCCGGGGCTTTTTGAAACCACCGGTGAGGTATACCCGGAAGACGTGCAAAATCATCATTAACACCATCATGCTGGCAGACCAGCGATGGATGGAGCGAATCAGCCAACCGAAATTGACCTCATTCATAATGTACTGTACCGAGGCATAAGCTTCAGTTACAGTGGGCTTGTAGTAGAACGTCATCGCAAATCCAGTGGCGAACTGAATTAGAAAGCAAACCAGGGTAATTCCGCCCAAGCAATAAAAGATATTGACATGGGGAGGGACATACTTGCTAGTCACGTCATCAGCGAGGGCCTGAAGTTCTAGGCGTTCCTCAAACCAGTCATAAACGTTGGCCATACAATCTCAAGTTCCTAAAAATCGGTTGCGGTTGATTAATCTCCCAATTAACTATTTTGGGATTTTCACAAAGAGGAGTTACTTTCGCTTTGAGCAGAGTGATCAGAATTTTTGGAAAACTTAACACTCTGTAAATATGGAATATATTGCGTTCTCTTGGCAAGCTAACACCACAAATGCTCGCCACCAAGTCGATCTTATCGTTTCCTGGGTGAAATGCAGCCCCTCAGTCATAGCAAGAGCTTGATGAGAGGAATGCACCACTTCTATAAAAAAAGTAACATAGTTGAGAGATAGATTTCATCAACGATGAGGTAAATAGGCATTTTTCCTCAGTATTGTTGGGCAAATTTGGGAGCAAGTGGATTTTGAAAATGCGGTTCATGCAAAAACAGGTTTTTCGGCTGGGATTTTCATTGCTAGTGGCTCTTTGGTTGGTGGTGGGGGCTTTTGTCCCACCAGCCGCGGCTTTGACGGATGAGCAGAAATTAGTTTCAGAAGTTTGGCGAATTGTCAATCGCAATTACCTGGATGAGACATTTAATCATCAAAATTGGTCTGCGGTGCGGCAAAAGATTCTGGAGAAGCCAATAAAAAACCCAGAAGCTGCTTATGCAGCGATTCGGAAAATGCTCCAGACTCTGGGGGATCCGTTTACAAGGTTTTTAGACCCCGAGCAGTACCGCAGTTTGCAGGTGAATACTTCTGGTGAACTGACTGGGGTAGGGTTGCAAATTGCTATCAATCCCGAAACCGGTAAGCTGGAAGTGGTGACTCCTATCATGAACTCGCCAGCAGATTTAGCAGGGATTAAACCCCGCGATCGCATTGTGAAAATCGAAGGGCTTTCTACAGATAATTTAACTCTTGACGAGGCAGCTGCCAAAATGCGCGGTCCGATTGGTAGTTCTGTGACACTTTTGATTTCACGGGATGATAGCGCAGAACAAGAGGTGAAAATAGTACGCGATCGCATTGAGCTGAATCCTGTAGTCGCAGACCTACGCTTTTCTCCCCAAGGTACCCCCATTGGCTATCTGCGTCTAACTCAATTCAACGCTAACGCCTCTATGGAATTAGCCCATGCTATTTCTAGTCTAGAGAAAAAAGGCGCGGCTGCCTATATTTTAGATTTGCGGAATAATCCTGGGGGGTTATTACAATCAGGAATTGAAATTGCCCGTCTGTGGTTGAACTCCGGTACTATAGTTTACACCGTCAATCGCCAGGGCATTCAGGGCAGTTTTGAATCCTTTGGCCCGGCTTTGACAGATGACCCCCTGGTGATTTTGGTAAATCAAGGTACCGCTAGTGCTAGTGAGATTCTCGCCGGCGCGCTGCAAGATAACCATCGTGCTACCTTGGTGGGGGAAACTACTTTTGGTAAGGGTCTAATTCAGTCTCTGTTTGAATTATCCGACGGTTCTGGCTTGGCAGTGACCATTGCTAAGTACGAAACACCATCACATCGGGATATTAATAAATTAGGAATTACCCCAGATCAGGTGATTTCCCAAGAATCCATTACCCGCACACAAATTGCTACCCCAGACGATTTGCAATATCAAGGGGCGCTGGAATTATTGAAAACAACTTCTGTATTTGCTGGGGTCGATACTGGGGTTAATTAACACAAACTCCCAGATAGCTCCCCGATTTCTTGCACAAGTCGGGGAGCTGATTGATTAATTAACACGTGAATTATCAGTTACTTGAGACAGGGGCGGCACTCATGGTAACACAGGTATTAACAAGGCGTTGGTAAGCATTATCTATTACATATTTTCCTCTGAGGAAACCTGTGTTAGCACCGGGACAAATATACTGGAGTGTTTCGGCTGTGAACCTTTCTCGGAGTAATTGCCAACTTTTAATTTGTCTGGACCAATGAAAGGTTTTAGGTGTGCGAAAAGCTACTGGCTCCCCTGTGGGGTCAGGTACTAAATGACGACCGGAAAATAACACCCCCCCCAAATCACTGTAGTACAAACAAGATGAACCGGGAGAATGTCCAGATGTCCAAATCACTTCAGCTGTGGAATTAAGTCTAAATTCCTGGGTAAAGGTGGTCAAGGTTAATCCAGGTAGTAAATAGGCTTCTTGCTCTTGAATCAGAACTTCACAACCAAAGGTTTGCTGAATTTGTGCTGTTTTACCAATAGCACCTCGATGAGTCAGAAATAACCAACGCACGCCACCATGCGATCGCAAAAAATCTTGATTTATGGGGTCATTAGCCGGAGAATCTATGAGAATATTGCCCTCATTTCCTACAATAAGATAAGAGGTTCCCCCTAATGTGTCCCGATTGGGCGGGAAGGCAAAGATCCTATCTAGCACCGGACGTGGTGGCTTCGCTGTCTGATTTGGCTGTTGAGGTAAGGCGCACATGAGTAAAAACCGAAAGTGTGGAAAATTAGGTGACAGAATTGAACTTATTTTTCAATTAATTAAGTTCTGTTAACTGTTATGGAATCGGGTTCAAAGTCAACCGGGTGTGTTTCCTCAGCAGGTTCTCCCCAGGAGAAGGCTATGGTGACAACACGGGAGTAAGACATTTCTGCCAAATTACTGAAAATCACATGACATTTTGGTTCCTTCTCCTACTGGGAATAGCTACTTATCTGATAGTGCAGCGCAGCGTCGCTCAGATCACCCAGACTCCAGTCTGGTTGCTGTGGTTGGTGTTAATGAGTCCAGCTTTGATATTGAGCGGATGGACTCTGATTTATGGAACCGAACAACCGCCGCCATCATCACTGATTATTTGGCCATCAATTATCTGCGTTCTGTTATACTGGGTGTTGTTGGAATGGGGTCGGAGAAAGCCCAGAAATACACCCACTCAACCCCAAGATATTAGATCACAATCGGCAATCCATCCTACCGCAGAACCAGTACCAGTGCGACCCATTGAACCAACCGAAGAAATTCAATTGAGAAATTGTTTTCCCTGGTCTGTATACTACATCCACAACATTGAGTACAAACCCCAGGCGATTATCTGTCGGGGCCAGATCAGAACTACACCTACTCAAGCTTATCAGCAGATTAAGGCCAATATAGAAGCGGAATTTGGCGATCGCTTTCTGCTGATTTTCCAAGAGGGTTTCAATGGTAAACCTTTCTTTATCCTTGTACCTAACACTCAATCCGCTAGAAATCCTAGTCAGCCACAGAAGATCACACGCCCAGGATTCGCTTTATTTTTGCTAGTAGCCACTTTAATTACTACTACTCTAGTGGGGGCTAGCATCGCCGGCTCTGACCCACAACAATTAGTATCTGACCCCAGGATATTCTGGCAAGCATTACCCTATTCCCTAGGTCTGATGACTATTTTGGGCATCCACGAACTGGGTCATTATTTGACGGCGCGGTACTACCAAATTCGGGCAACTCTGCCTTATTTTATACCCCTCCCCTTCTTTTTGGGCACCTTTGGCGCATTTATTCAAATGCGTAGTCCTGTTCCTCACCGCAAAGCTTTATTTGATGTCAGCATTGCGGGGCCATTGGCAGGTTTTGTCATCACTCTACCTATACTATTATGGGGTTTGGTGAATTCGGAATTGGTTCCTCTGACTGACCAAGCAGGACTGTTCAACCCGGAAGCTCTCAACCCCAAATCTTCTATTTTATTAGCATTGCTATCTAAGTTAGCATTAGGGAGCCAGTTAACCTCAACATCAGCAATTAACCTTCATCCCCTGGCCATAGCCGGTTTTCTGGGGCTAATCGTCACAGCCTTGAATTTGATGCCCGTGGGACAATTAGATGGGGGTCACATTGTCCATGCGATGTTTGGGCAAAGAACCGCCATGGTCATCGGTCAAATTTCTCGCTTATTACTGCTAATACTTTCTTTGGTGCAGTCAGGATTTTTGCTGTGGGCAATTATCTTATTCTTGATCCCCTTGATTGATGAACCGGCTTTGAATGATGTCACCGAACTGGATAATAAACGTGACATTTTAGGATTGATGGCCATGGGATTGTTAGTAATTATTGTCCTACCACTACCCCAGATCCTCGCTAAATTGTTGCAAATGTGACATACTCCTGAAAATACCTCACCGCTAAACCCTGTCCTTCGAGGCTATCTATTACTTTTTGTCAAGAGGTTGGTAATTTATGAACGAGATGTAAGTAAGGTATAACCTCGAAGGAGTAGTAGCCTAGTTGACAATTAAATAGACAAACCTATACACTTATCTACAAACCTATAAGTGTATTTATGTTTAAACACCTGTTCAAATTGTGGGCATATCCAAGATATGCCACTAAAAGAAAGAATTTACAACTGTGGAAGTTGTGGTCATTCAATGGACAGGGATTTAAACGCAGCAATTAACTTATCGAGGTTGGCTAAACCTTGAAAGCTTACTGAGGGATAACCGCTCCCATGCTCCCATTGAAGTAAGAAATAAATGTCTAGACTTGTCTAGGATTTATATAGCAG
>NZ_JANQDF010000007.1:0-30143 GCF_029891675.1 Anabaenopsis tanganyikae CS-531 | reverse complement strand
TAGAACAAATTCACACCCATTACCAAGACACAACAATTACTAAAATAGATATCTTTCACTACACCTATGGGGTGCTACATAACCCAGAGTACCGCCAAAAATACGAACTCAATTTAAAACGAGACTTTCCCCGGTTACCTTTATATGATAACTTTCCCCAATGGGTGGACTGGGGTAAACAACTCATGGATTTACATATTAATTATGAAACCGTCACACCCTACAAACTCAGTCGGGTTGATATTCCTTTAAAGGGTAACCAAACCACACCCAAGGCCAAGTTAAAAGCTGATAAAAGCAAGGGAAGTATTATCTTAGATGATGTGACCACGTTACAAGGTGTACCCAGTATAGCATGGGAATATATGCTGGGCAATCGTTGCGCTTTGGAGTGGATTTTAG
The DNA here is from genome assembly GCF_029891675.1 of Anabaenopsis tanganyikae CS-531. NCBI lineage: Bacteria > Bacillati > Cyanobacteriota > Cyanophyceae > Nostocales > Nodulariaceae > Anabaenopsis > Anabaenopsis tanganyikae. Next base: position 29,741 of record NZ_JANQDF010000007.1, on the reverse strand, counting down.
ATCAATATAAGGAGAAGAAACCCAAGGACCCGACTATTGCGGAAAAGTTTAATACTTACCGGTTTGTAGACTATAAGGAACAGGTCATAGATTTGTTGATGCGGGTGTGTAGGGTGAGTGTGGAAACTATGAATATTGTTAATCAGATGTCGGGTGGTTAAGATCCCCGACTTCTTAGATCATTAGAGATTGTCTAGGATAATTTAGTTTCAGAAGTCGGGGATCTATGGGGCGATCGCCTCAGTACAGATGCAATCATCCCCCAACCATAATTAGGTTTTAGGAGAATAGTTACTAATTGGTAATATTATGCAATCTGAAAAAATTTCCATTTCTTTACCATCCTCTTTATTGCAGTTTATTGAAAATTACAAATTAAATAAAGGCTGTAAATCTCGTTCAGCAGTAATTGAATTAGCTATAGAGCTATTGCGTTATCAAGAATTAGAACGAGCTTACCGGGAAGCATCGCAGGAAATTGACCCAGAATGGGATTTAACCGTAGGGGATGGACTCAGTGATGAAAGGTGGTGAAATATACTTTGCAAATCTTAGTCCCGCAGTGGGGTCAGAAATGGATAAACGCCGTCCTGTAATGATTGTTAGCAATGATTATAATAATAATGCTTCTACTACGGTAACGATTTTACCGATTACATCTAATACCAGTCGTGTATATCCTTTTGAGGTTTTATTAAATCCAGAAGATTCGGGTTTATCTAAACCTTCTAAGGTGCAAGCGCAACAGTAATGATTAACTGGTGCATTGAGACACCACTTAGGCGCTTCGCATTAGTACAATGGCTTGCGCCACCCTAGGGTATCAGATATCATCCCCAAATTTTCCCCAAATTAACTACCAACCCAGGTAAAACATCCTCACCAGACAAGGTTAATGGCAATTTTAAAATCTCTAGTTCTTGTCCAGGGCGATAAATTTCTACTTCCTGTTTTTTCCGATTTATTAACCAACCTAAACGAAAACCATTTAATATATATTCCTGTATTTTATCCTGAAGTTTTTTCAAATTATCCGATGGTGGCATAATTTCAATAGCAAAGTAGCGAAGCGCTGCTGCAAGCAGATCGCCCCGTATCCAAGCGCCCATCACCACTTACGGGGTTGAAAATCCGGCTCATTTAAAATCACCACGTCATCACCGCACAGACCTAAGACAAATAAACCTTGACCATCTGATTGAGTATCTGATATGGTAAAGAAACCAATTAACCCAGAGTCGCATCAATATGTATGTTTAAACTCGCTAATTTCAGGAGAATTTTAGAATGAATAATGGCAATAACTTTGAAGAAAAAATTTCAGCAGAAGATAAAAAATTAGAGTCGCAATATCCTTTAAATAAGCGTGTTTGGCAAGTAATAAAAAAACTATATCCTGATACAGCTAAAACTTGTTCAAACATAGATTTTCAACCATCCTCTGAAGATGTGTCGAATGTTTTTAAAGTTTATGATTGGTATAAATAAAAATATCCAAATCAAGAAAATATTATTAATAGCTTAGGCTATAAGCCATTTTTGCTAAATGGAAAACTTTACCATATTCTCATCAAACTAGATTATGAATATGACAAACAGAAAATGCTGCACAAGCTAAAAGAACTAATTGATGATATGAATCAGGTAGAGAAAGATTCTCTTGCCGAGAATAATCTAGATTTTATTTATGAGGAATTTAAAAAGGGTGTAAGCTTCTACACCAAAATTAATTTTTTACAAACGAACATAGAAGAAAGAAGGATAGATGATGAGATTGTTCAGTTATTAGCTGCTGGTATTTTTGATATCAATATATCATTATCAGCTTTTAAAAATCCTTTTTATTTAGATTATCAGCCAATAATGTTTCATGCACATCAAGCATCTGAGAAATTTTTAAAATCATTATATGCCCAACATAAATTACATGAAATAAAGAGTTCTTGTCAAACAGTAGATACTTATGTTAAAAATAAAAATATTGGGCACAATATTATTTCCGCCGAATTAATTGCCCAATTAGAAGTAGCTGAATCTAATATAATCCAAATTCAAGACCAAATTGAAGACCTACATAGAGAAGTCCCAAATATGACGAATATTAGATATAAAGATTCCGGCAAAACTATTGAGAATGCAATTAAGTGTATTGATTTAATGATAGAAATTTGTGGCTATGTTGCTGAAAGTTTTGTGAATATCATTAGAGTGAAAACAGTACAGCTTTAAGTGTGTATTCAGTTAGTTAAAATATCATTTTTAGGGGTCACATAAATTACTTAGTAACTAAAGTGAGTGACAATAGAACAGACAATATATATCTATGGTGTTGACATCATATTTATACACACCCCTGAAAAGCTGAGTTATTACTGTATAGATTACATTATCAAGGGCGATCGCGAAACCCTGCTGTAAGCACATCGCCTGAGTACAGATGCAATCATCCCCCAATCATATTTTTATCAACTAAAAATTAAAATAGTTAATAACTGTTAATAAATTAACCATGACTACAGAATCCCCTATTAATTCTACTTCTCAGCCTCAAACCACCTCCGGAACCAGGGTGAGAAACTTCTTAATTGCCATAGTAGCGATCGCCCTGAGCGTAGCTCTAATATTAGGATTGAAAAGTCAGACAGCCTCCGCCTCTTTAGCCGACCTAGATAAAGCATCAACTCCCTTAGAAATGGCTACCAGCAACGGTAAACCGTCAATAGTCGAATTTTACGCTAACTGGTGTACTGTCTGCCAAAAAATGGCTCCTGATGTTGCTCAACTCAAACAAGAATATGGGGACAGGGTAAACTTTGTCATGTTGAATGTAGATAATAACAAGTGGCTCCCAGAGATGCTCAAATACCGAGTAGATGGTATTCCCCACTTTGTCTTTTTAGGTAAAGAGGGGGAAACCATCGCCCAAAGTATTGGAGATCAACCCCGTACGGTCATGGCCAGTAACTTAGAAGCCTTAGTTACCGGGTCATCTTTACCTTATGCGCCAACTAGCGGGGAGGTGTCCGAATTTCGCGCCCCAGTAGCACCGGTTAATAATCAAGATGACCCCCGCAGTCATGGGAGTCAGGTGATTAACTGAGGGTCACTGTAGGCGGATAGATACGCTACCGCCATGGGCTGGTAAACCTTCAGTTTCTGCTAGAGTTACAGCGGCTTTACCTATTTTTTGCAGTGCTTCTTGATTACACTCTAAATAGGTAATTCGCTTGAGAAAGTCATAGACACTCAAACCGGAGGCAAAACGGGCTGACCGGGCGGTGGGAAGTACATGGTTAGGTCCGCCTAGGTAATCCCCAATGGCTTCTGGGGTGTAACGTCCTAAAAACATACTCCCCGCACATTTAATCTGATCAGCAAATTCTTGGGGGTTATCTATGCACAGTTCCACGTGTTCGGGAGCTAACTGATTTAATAGTGGTATACTGTCGGTGAGGTCTTCGACTAAAATCACCGCGCCATGTTTTTGCCAACTGGCGGTTGCTACTTCTTTGCTGGGGAGATGGGTGAGAATCTGCTCAATGGATTGGATCACATCCTGGGCAAACTGGGCAGAATCGGTAATTAAAATTGACTGGGCGCTGGGGTCGTGTTCTGCTTGGGAGAGTAAATCCCAGGCGATCCATTCTGGGTTATTTTGGCTATCTGCTACTACCAAGATTTCCGACGGTCCAGCTACACTGTCAATACCCACTGTTCCAAATACCTGGCGTTTGGCTTCGGCAACATAGGCGTTACCTGGACCGACAATTTTATCTACAGGGGCAATAGTTTCTGTACCATAGGCTAAAGCGGCGATCGCCTGGGCTCCCCCTATACTATAAATTTCTGTCACCCCGGCAATTTGGGCAGCAGCGAGGACTGCGGGGTTAATCGCACCCCCTGGCATAGGTACTGCCATAACAATCCTATCCACTCCCGCTATTTTAGCAGGTAGGGCATTCATCAGTACAGAACTCGGATAACTGGCGCGTCCTCCGGGGACATAGATACCCACCTGGGAGAGGGAAACCCAATTTAATCCTAGTTTGACTCCTGCTGTGTCGGTGTAACCAATATTTTGGGGGAGTTGTTTTTGGTGAAAAGACCCGATTCTGTCGGCTGCTAGTTGGAGAGATTCCTTGACATTTTGCGGACATTGTGCTGCTTGTTCGGCAATAAAATCGGCGCTTAAATGCAAGGATGGGGGAGTATAGTGATCAAAGCGGCTGGTATATTCTTTAACTGCCACATCGCCGCGCACTTTCACATCAGCCAGAATATTTTTCACTGTACCACTAACATCAACCGTTGCTTCCCGGCGATCGCTCACCAGTGCTTTGAATCTAACGGAAAAATCTGGAGCGGTTGTTTTAAGTAGTTGCATAGACTAAAATTCTCAAATGGTGCGGGTTTGGCGGTAATGTGACACACTCCTATACCTGTTTTCCACTAGGTCTAGGTTTCTCAGGGACTCCTGCTAGTGCCAAGGGAGATTAACTGAGCTTTAATGACTACTATAATTCAGATGGGTTCTGCACATCGTTTTTTATGACTATAGAACGAGTTCCCCAAATACACTATCCTCAAGCCGATATTTTGCGGCGAGGAATGTCTTTGGGGCTGGATTTCTTGGGAGTCTGGTTAATTAGTTCCATATTGGGAAGCGGTCAAGTTGGTATCCAGATACTGCAAATCCTCGTTTTTCTATGCTTCTGGGTAATTTTTCGGGTGGTGATAGTTTACAACAATCAAGGACAAAGTTTAGGGCGTTGGGCTTTTGACCTAAAAGTACTAGAAGTTAGCAATGGAGAAATCACCGGCAGAGTTCCTACCATGCGATCGCTCCTACAGCGAGAAGCTATAATCGGCACTGGTGCGCTTTTGGTGTCAATTGCCCTGAGTAATATCATAGCTAATCCCACGGCTATACTGCTATTGCTTCCCTTAGCAATTGACTGTGGGGCGGCTTTGTCTGACAATCAGATGCAGCAAGCTCTCCATGATCGCTATGCTGGCACTTTGATAGTTTCTTCCCGCCGGGGTTACTCCTTAGATATTAAAATTAAGCGATTAGCTGAGAAAATGCGCCGAAGTGTGATAAGATAGTAATTTGTGTTAATTCTCTTCAGGCTTGACTGTTTGTTAAGATTATGGCTAAGAGTAAAGGTGTCCGCATAATAGTTACACTCGAATGTACTGAGTGTCGTAGTAACCCAGATAAGCGATCGCCAGGTGTTTCCAGATATACTAGCACCAAGAACCGTCGCAACACGACTAACCGGTTAGAGCTGAAAAAGTTCTGTACCCATTGCAACAAACATACTGTTCATAAGGAAATTAAGTAAAGATGAGTTATTATCGTCGTCGCCTGTCTCCCATTAAGCCAGGAGAACCAATCGATTATAAAGATGTTGATTTGTTGCGCAAGTTTATTACCGAACGGGGTAAAATATTACCACGTCGGATTACAGGGCTGACCTGTAAGCAACAGCGAGATTTGACAGTGGCAATTAAACGGGCGCGGATTGTGGCTTTATTGCCATTTGTCAATGCAGAAGCGTAAAAACAAGTCATGAGTTATGAGTGATGAGTTAAGAATCAAAACTCCTAACTCAGAACTTGAAACTATTAAAAATGTTCACCAATAAATAGCGAGAGTTGTGGAGAAGGGTACGCTAGTTGAATTTAGGGTTCAAGGCGATCGCCGTTTGGGTGTAGTAGAACGCCCGGACGGTAAGACCCGTTGGTTTGTGATCGATGAACGTGGTCAATCCCACAGCCTCGCCCCCAGACAAATTAGTTATATAGTTAACGGACAAACCTATAAGTCCTCGGATATAGAGAGTTTTCAAGGGCAAGTTGAACCTTACATAGATCCCTCTAGTTTAGAAGTAGCTTGGGAATTACTGGTAGAAGATGGGGAAACAGTCACACCAGCGCAAATGGCCAACCTGCTGTTTTCCGAATCAGAACCAGCTGCTTGTTATGCCGCCCATTGTTTGTTATCAGAAGATAAACTGTATTTCAAGCAAAAGGGAGACGCTTATGAACCACGAACGGCTGTTCAGGTAGCAGAGCTAAAACACCAAATCGAAATTAAGGCACTTAAAGCCAGGGGACAGCAGGAATTTTTGGCTCGTGTAGAGCAAGCCCTGCGGGGTGAAACAGTGGATTGGCAACGTCATGACCGCCAGCGATTAGAAGCACTGGAAAAATACGCGGCTCTGCTGGCGGATGTTGTGCGGTTAGGAGTAAATTATGATAACCTAGCCCGATCATATCCTCCCCCAGCTCCAGTGTTAGAAACAATGAATATGCTCGGTCGTACTGCTACCCCCCCAGCAGCCTTGCAATTGTTAATAGATTTGGGTTGGTGGGATGCTCATGAAAACTTGTTTGTGCGTCGTTCCGCAATTCCGGTTCAGTTTCCTAGCAAGGTATTAGAAGTGGCGCAACAACGCTTAGATTCCCCCCCTACTGACTTAGATACAAATCGCCTAGATCTGTCTGGTTTAAAGGTATACACAATTGATGATGAAAGCACGACGGAGATAGACGATGGTTTAAGTTGGGAACTACTTCCAGAAGGGCGGGAACGATTGTGGGTGCATATTGCTGACCCCACCCGCTGGTTAGCGCCAGAAGATGAATTAGACCTGGAAGCCAGAAAACGGGGAAGTACAGTTTATTTGCCGACGGGTATGGTTCCCATGTTCCCAGAATTGTTGGCAACAGGCCCCATGAGCTTGGTACAGGGAAAGATATGTTGCGCCTTGAGCTTTGGGGTGGTATTAGATCAAACAGGGGGGGTAGAAGATTATACTATTCATCCGAGCTTGATTAAACCTACCTATCGCCTCACCTACGAAGATGTAGATGAGATGCTGGAATTGGGAGTGCAAGCAGAACCTGAAATTGAGGCGATCGCCAACTGGGCAAAACGGCGCAAATCTTGGCGGTATAATCAAGGAGCCATCAGCATCAGTATGCCCGAGGCTATGATCAAAGTTAAAAACGATCAGATCGACATTGATATTTTAGATGATTCCTCATCGCGGCAGTTGGTAGCAGAAATGATGATTTTGGCTGGTGAAGTAGCCGCCCGTTACGGTCAACTTCACAATATACCTTTGCCATTTCGTGGTCAACCACAACCAGAATTACCCCCAGACGAGGAGCTGCTGTTACTCCCCGCCGGATTTGTCCGCGCCTGCGCCATGCGCCGTTGTATGCCCAAGAGTGAAATGAGTATCACCCCTGTACGTCATGCTGGTTTGGGTTTAAATACCTACACTCAAGCAACCTCTCCCATCCGGCGCTACAGTGACTTATTGACTCACTTTCAACTCAAAGCCCATTTGCGCGGTGATGTTCCGCCTTTTTCCGCCGAACAGCTCAAAGAAGTGATGATGACAGTCACATCTACCACCCAAGAAGTGACAATGGTAGAACGGCAAACTAATAGATATTGGTCTTTAGAATATTTGCGCCGTCATCCAGATAAAGTGTGGGATGTGACACTGTTAATGTGGCTACGAGAAGATAGCAACTTAGGACTAATCTTATTAGAAGACCTAGGGCTACAGTTCCCCATGTTCTTTAAACGTTCCGTGGGATTAGGCGAACAGCTATTAGTAAAAGTTGCTCATGCAGACCCGCAAAAAGATATGATTCAGTTTCAAGAAATCATCTATCAAGAAAGTCATTCAGGATCAACTTAACTTGTGTGAGTCCTGGGGAAAATCATCGGTAATGTAGAGACTGGCGATAGTGAGTCTCTACATTACCTGGGGAGATATCTCCTAACTAGCCACCGCCTCAGCTTTTTTCTCTTCTACTAATACATAAGGTTCCTCTTTCCCTTGTGCTAAATACGCAGCCAACTGACTTTCTATCTGGTCGCGGACAATTTGGCGATACTCTAGAAAATGCTCGTTGTGGGCACACGCAGAGATATAGTGTTCTAAAACTCCCGGATTACGTTTGAGGATACTAAATAAATGATGCCAGAATTTCCAACGAGTTTCCCGTTTAATCCCCTGTCGCCAAATGACAATGAGTAACGCTTTCACAACTACCCATTCTGGCATCTTAGCTGGGGCTTTCCATTTTGGTAAACCCATCATCAAGAAACAGCGATAGGTGCGGTCTAAGTATTTAATCGGGTCATATAAAGTACAGAACGCGTCAATATATTCCCTGGCAATATCTTCCAGAGGACGGGTAGGGATGAAATTCATTAATGTGGTTTGGTTGATGTTACCATCTTGATTTTCCCGTAGTCGTCCTTCTTTTGTGAGACGATGCCACAATGCTGTATTGGGTAGCGCTTGTAACATGGCGAAGGTAGTAGAGGGAATCGCCGCTTGTTCGGCAAATCTGACAATGCGATCGCCAGCGCCGGCTTTTTCGCCATCAAAGCCAATAATAAACCCAGCCATAGGCCGCAGTCCAGCCTTAATAATAGTTTGCACAGCATCAGCTAGGGAACCGCGAGTATTTTGAAACTTCTTAGTTAATTGCAGACTCTCCTCATCTGGGGTTTCAATCCCCAAGAACACCGCCGAGAAACCAGACTCCACCATCAACTCCAGCATTTCTGGATCTTGTGCCAAATCCACAGAAGCCTCAGTGTCAAAGCGGAAAGGATACTGATGTTCAGCCATCCAGACTTTTAACTCTTTGAGTAACAATTTGACATTACGCTTATTACCGATAAAGTTATCATCTACCATAAACACACCCCGCCGCCAACCCAACTTATAGAGGTAATCTAACTCTGCTAATAGTTGGGCTGGGGTTTTCGTGCGGGGTTTACGGCCATAGAGTACAATAATGTCGCAGAATTCGCACTGGAAGGGACACCCACGGGAAAACTGCACCGACATCATATCATAGGCATCCAATTCTAGTAAATCAAACCGCGGGATGGGCGTAGTTGTGACATCTGGCTTTTCTGTGGCGCGGAAAACTCCAGAAGTTTCACCCCGTTGAATAGCATCAATAAACATGGGTAGGGTGATTTCCCCTTCATCGAGAATCAGAAAATCAGCACCGACATTTTGTACCTCGTGGGGTACAGAAGTGGGATAAGGACCACCCACAGCCACTAACTTACCACGTTGTTTTGCTTCTTGAATTTGCCCTAATAAATCTTGCTTTTGGACAATCATGGCCGAGAAAATTACCACATCCGCCCAATCCCATTCTGCTGCTGTCACCGGGCGAATATTGCGATCAACTAGCTTAAACTCCCATTCTTGGGGTAAAATTGCCGCCACTGTTACTAAACCCAAAGGTGGTAATAAAACTTTGCGATCGACTAATGCCAAGATTTTTTCGTAAGACCAAAAGGTTTTGGGAAATATTGGATATACCAGTAAGATTCGCATATAGTATTAATCCTCACACTGTGATAGTTATCCCAACTGTAACTTAAATCGGAGCAATTCCCCACGGAATAGGAATATCAGCGAGTTCAAAACACAACTTTTGGTAACAGGTTAACACAGATCAATTAGTGATTTATAGAAAGTGGCAGGTGATATTTTTCAGCCTCCTCAATTAATTTTTGTTCCTTTAACAGTTGAGATTAACACCCAGACCACCACGGTTAAAACTAAACCCTTCATACTTTCCCCTCCTTGACACCGCTAATTCTTAAAACATCCCTCATGGTTGCACAGTAGTTTGGCAAACCCCAAATACCAGGATTAATCACATTTTCATAACTAAAATGACGATAGTTCATACAGAATCTATCCCAATCCGCCATTTGAATACGAAATATAGTAATAATTAAATTAGCTAAAGCCAAAGATAGAGGAATACGAAAGTAAATTTTTTTATTGAGATAGGCGCAGACATCCGCCACTGCTTGGTTAGCTGTTAAAGCTGGTTGTCCTAAAACAAATTGACGGGTTTGATTTGCCTGGGGGGGGGAATCTATTAGATACTCTACCACGGTGGCAATATCTTGACCATGGATAAAATGAAAACTGCCATCTACCTGCAAAAAGCGAATTAGGTTAATATATTTAGTGACTTCTGCAATCCCCCCTGTTAGATGGGAATAGGGCTTAGTCTCATCCCCACCCAAAACTAAGGTAGGGAAAACCTTAGTAATTTTCCCGGCGATTTCTAGCTGGGACATCTTTTGCAGACAATCATATTTAGAACGAATATAGTCAGTACCAATTTCCCCCGCTTCCGGGAGGGGTTGGTTATGACGGTCTAACACACTAGCTGTGGAAAAATAAATTACCTGTTCACAGCGTTGGGGGTCGAGCATTTTGATTAACTCTAGGGTCTTAGAGACATTCACATCAAAGGTCTGCTCACCTCCCCAAGCGGTAGCGGTCAGGACTGCGGTATCAATTGTGGGTAACAAATCAGCCAATAAGTCAAGTTTTTGCATATCACCCTCAATCACATTGATACCCGATCGCACTTGAGTATCAACTTGTAATTTTGCCGGGTTTCTCACCAGTAAATATAACTCGTGACTGGTATTTTCAATTAAAGCTTCTGTGATATAATGACCTATACAACCACTGGCACCAGTGACTAAAATCCGTTTTTCTTGCATGGTATTTTCTGATAAATTAATACTTAAATTAATACTTAAATTAATACTTAAACTATATCATGGGGCAGGCAAGATGCCCACTCAACAAGATTTGTTGGGGGTATAATATAATAAGGGCGGGCAAGATGCCCACCCCACAACCGATTGAGGAAATACAACTAAACTCCTACAGCTTTGAGTTGCTTTGCTGTTTCAAAGAAGAAAGCCACATTTTCCTCTGGTGTTTCTGGTAGCACACCATGACCGAGATTGAGGATATGACCCCAATTACCAGCCTTACGCACTGTATCAATAATGCGATCGCGGATGAAATCCTGAGAACCAAATAAAACACCGGGGTCAAGATTTCCCTGAACCTTGACCTGTTTACCCAATCTCGCCCGAGCTTCGGCCATATCCACAGCCCAATCTACGGTGACAATATCAGCACCTGATTTTGGCATTCTTTCCAACACCCCCGCACTACCGCTAACTAACAAAATTAACGGTGTATCAGGATGAGTTTGTTTAACTTGCTCAAACACCCGTTGCTGATAGGGGAGAGCAAAGGTATCATAATCTTGGGGACTGAGTTGACCGGCCCAAGAGTCGAACATCTGCACCACTTGAGCGCCGCAATCAATTTGATAGCGAGTGTAAACAGCGATCGCATCGGCCAATTTAGCCAACAGCTGATGCAACATAGTCGGGTCTGAGAAGGCCATATTTTTAATTACGGAGTAGGTTTTAGAACCCTTACCCTCCACCGCATAAGCTGCTAATGTCCACGGTGCGCCCACAAAGCCTAAAACCGTAGACTGATTACCCACTTCCTGACGTAAAGCTTGCAAGATAGTCTTAATAAAGGGTAGACATACTTCTGGTTCTAGGGGACGCAGCTGATCAATTTGTGCTTGGCTCCGTAGGGGGGAATGAATAATTGGACCCTTACCCTCTGCAATATCCATTTCAATACCTAAACCAGGTAAAGGGGTAACAATATCCGAAAATAAAATTACCCCATCTGGGCGGAATGCTTTCCAAGGTTGTAAGGAAACTTCGATCGCCACTTCGGGAATTTCCGAGCGATCGCGGAAAGAAGGATATTTTTCCCTTAAATCTCGATATGCTTTCATATATCGTCCTGCTTGTCGCATCATCCAGACGGGAGGACGATCTACTACTTCACCACGCGCAGCTCGGAGGAGATGAGGAGCCGTTAACGAAACACCCATTTAACACTTCTTCCTAAGTGATTATTTTTATGCCACTGTTTAGCTTATCATTCACTAGATAAGCTTTTTCCAGAGGGTGACCTCTCAGCATAACAGTTAATGCTGTACTTTCATCATTCAATCCATGTTGCATCTACCCCCCCACTCGAAAAATTTCTTAATACCCCCACTGGAAAGACGCAAGTTTTTTCTTCAGTTTACCTTGATCACTATCTGCGGATGGTTTGTAGCTACCATAGCCAGCATAGCTTTAGAAGGGATCATCCTGGGCAATTTAGCTGCTACCGATTCTTTCCCTTGGGTCAAAATACTCAGCAGCATGATATTTGCAGTAGTTTTTGCCGCCGATCAAGCCCTTGTTCTAGGTAGCTATATTTCCGGTAGGCTATGGACAGTAGCTACCAGTGCAGGTTGGTTGATTGCCTACACCGCTACCATGAACTGGGTAAGATATATTTTTCCTGAGTTTGCCATCACAGGACTTTTGTCAACAATTCTCTATATTTCCAGCGGTATCTGGCTAGGACTGTGCCAATGGTTAGTGTTGCGACGCTACGCCAAACCAGCCTGGTTATGGATTTTCCTGCCTTCTGTATGCTTTTTAGGTATCAGTCTTTTTACTGGGTTTCTTTCCTTAGTACGAAATTTGATGCCCCAAATACATCATACTCCTATATTGTATTGGAGTGAACAATCATTTAAAGCTATCATTCTCGGAGTAATACCAGCACTTGGCTTATGTAGTTTAAAGAGAAACTCTCATCGCCCAACTAAAATTTCTAGCTCATCTTACCTGAGGAATAGCTAGTGAGTACTTGACCATAGGTTAAACATTAATGAATAAAGACCAAGTTTTAAACAAAATAGTCACACCGCCCATTGCTGAGGAACACCCCCAGGTTTTAGAATTGCATGGCGATCGCCGTCTAGATAAATACTTTTGGATGCGTGACCTAGACCACCCACAACTCATCCCCTATCTAGAAGCAGAAAACGCCTATACAGCAGCAATGATGCAGCATACAGAAGCGCTGCAAACCCAGCTTTACAATGAAATGCTCTCCCGCATTAAAGAAACAGATTTATCATTTCCATCCCGAAAAGATGAATATTATTATTATTCTCGTACTGAAGCCGGTAAATCCTATCCCATTCATTGCCGGAAAAAAGGTAGTTTAGAAGCACCAGAAGAAATCCTCTTAGATGAAAATGAATTAGCTCAAGGTCACGATTTTTTTGATTTAGGTGTATTTGCCATCAGCCCCAATCATCAAATATTAGCTTATTCTTTTGATACTACAGGCTCAGAGGAATATCTGTTGTGTTTCCTTGACCTCAACACACATCAGTTATATCCAGAAACCATTCCCAAAACTTATTTCTCCTTGGCCTGGAGTAACGATAATCAAACAGCATTTTACACTAGAATTGATGATGCTAATCGTCCCTACCAACTCCTAAAACATAAATTAGGAAATTGTCCGCAAGAAGATGTATTGATATATGAAGAAAAAGATGATATCTATCATTTACACGTTGAGAAAACCCGCAGCCAATCATATATATTCATGGTGATGCAAAGTAGCATCACCACAGAAATTCACTATTTAGATGCTAATAATCCTTATGGTAATTTTCAGATCATTCGCCCCCGGACTACAGGAGTAGAATATGATGTAGACCATCATAATAATAACTTTTATATTGTCACCAACGACGCAGCCACTAATTTTAAATTAGTCAAAACACCTGTAGATAACCCATCCCTAGAAAATTGGGAAACCATCATTCCCCACAGAGAAGATGTGCTATTATTAGGGGTCAGTCTGTTTGCCAATCACCTGGTAATTTATGAAAGAAAAGGCGGATTGCAAACTGCAAGGGTACAAAACCTATCGACAGGAGAGGAAAATAATATAATTTTCCCAGAACCAACCTATGAATTTTTTGAAGGTAGTAACCCAGAATTTAACACTCAAGTACTGCGGTTTAATTATACTTCTTTAATTACTCCCCAATCTGTTTTTGATTACAACATGGAAACAAATCAGCGGGAATTAAAAAAACAGACGGAAGTTTTGGGAGGATACAACCCCAGTCAATATGAAAGTCAATGGCTCATGGCCACCGCCACGGACGGGACAAAAGTCCCCATCTCCATTGTTTACAAACGGGGAACCAATAAAGATGGTAAAAACCCTTTGTTACTCACAGGATACGGTGCCTATGGTTCCTCTTACCCCCCATCATTTTCATCCACCAGACTAACACTATTAGATCGGGGAGTAGTATTTGCCATTGCTCATATTCGTGGTGGTGAAGAAATGGGGCGCAAGTGGTATGAACAAGGCAAATTTTTACAAAAAAAGAACACCTTTACAGATTTTATTGCCTGTGCAGAGTATTTAATTAGTCAAGGTTGGACAAGGTGCGATCGCCTAGCAATTACCGGGGGTAGTGCGGGGGGTTTATTGATGGGTGCAGTAATGAATATGCGTCCTGATTTGTTTAAAGTGGTTGTAGCTAACGTTCCCTTTGTGGATGTAGTCACCACAATTTTAGATACTTCCCTACCCCTATCAGCAATGGAATGGGAAGAATGGGGAAATCCCAACGACAAAGTTTATTATGACTACATGAAATCCTACTCACCCTATGATAACGTCGCCGCCACAGATTACCCAGATACATTGATTACCGCCGGTTTAAATGATTCCCGGGTCAAATATTGGGAACCCGCCAAATGGACAGCCAAACTCCGGGAACTGAAAACAGATGATCATCTGCTGTTGCTCAAAACCAACATGGAGTCCGGACATGGCGGACCATCTGGACGTTATGAAAGCTTGCGAGAGCTAGCTTTTGAAGACGCTTTTATTTTGGATAGATTGGGTTTAGCATAAACTCATAGGGGCTTTTGAGTCGGTATACCAACAGCGCGGGGAAAACTAGCTGCGGTAGTTGCAACTTTCCGCAAATATAAGCAATGACGCATGCTGTTAGTTAAAGGTGTGGTAAATTGATCAACTAATTCAATTACCCCACCTAATTGGCTAACAGCATTTTGCAAAGCTGTAGTTTCCTCTACAGTCCAATTACCACGATAAATTACAGCCAAACCACCCTGTTTAAGTAATGGTAGAGTATACTCCGCACAAACCGCCGCATTACCAACAGCCCTAATTAAAGCTACATCGTAGGTTTTGCGGTACTGGGGATGATGACCTATTTCCTCAGCCCTCCCAACCACAGTTTTGCTATTGCTAAGAGTTAATTTAGTCAATACCTCGTCAATAAAATTAACTTTCTTTCTGGTTGAATCTACCAGAGTAATTTCACAATTAGGCAGAGCAATTGCTACGGGAACACCGGGAAAACCCGCACCTGTACCAATATCAATTACAGAAGCATTTTCTAAAACAGATGGAATCAATCCCCCTTGTGGTGCAATTCCTCGTAGTGAGTCCCAAAGATGTTTTTCCCAAAATTCTTGTGGTTCGGTAATGCGAGTTAAGTTTAATTGCCGATTACCTTCTATAATTAATTCATACAACTGCTGAAATTTGTGTTGCTGCTCTTCCTGGGGTAGCCAATTCAGGGTATGCTGCCATATATGTGCCATTTCTGGCAATGAGTTAGTCATCAGTCAGTATTTAACTGTTTTATACAGGTGTTTGGGTTTCTTTAATTTTCGCTTTGAGGATCTCCGGTTCTACTGACTGTAGTTCACCGTGGTTCAGTGTCCAACAACGATCAGCGATCGCCAGCATATCCCCAGCATCATGGGTGACAATCAACAGCATCCAATCTTCTTTGAGTTTCGCTAATAAATTAACTAATTGCTGACGCATTGACCAATCTAAACCTGCTGTGGGTTCATCCAATAATAATATATTGGGTTGACGAATCAATTGCACAGCCAAAGCCAAACGCCGCTGCTGTCCACCACTTAAAGCATGGGGTGCTGCACCAAGGGATAAATGCTCTAACCCCACGGCGCTTAATGCTTGTCTAACTCGCTGTGAACCTAATTCAGGATGTCCTAAACGCAATTCTTCTAAAATTGTACCACCGCAAAAGTGCCGCTCTGGGAACTGAAACACTAACCCAGCTAACTGTTGTAGCTGTTCGGGGATAAGTTCTTGTTCCCGCCAAAAAACTGACCCTGAAGTTGGTTCAGCTAGTCCAGATAAAATTTCTAGTAAAGTACTTTTACCCGAACCGCTCGGACCAATAATCATACCCAGCTGCTGGGGTGCTAATTCTAGATTAATCGATTTCAGAATCGCCACCGGGCTGGCTGTAGGATGATAACTGAGATTTCTAATATAGAGCATTTGTCAGGACTAATAAAAAGTTGGCGAATCACTCGTGATGATAATTTTCCATAGCTTAACCGCTCTTCTCCTTTTCTAGACTCTGACAGACTTCACCTGCAAAAAAGACAAGGGACAACGGGAACCAGCCATGACAACCACAGTCTACCTTTGTACAATATTGAGGTTGAAGTGCGATAGGAATTATAGTTAATTTTCTCGGGATTTTAAGTATTACTGGCCACGATGTTAACAATATTTATTTTTTAGGGTGACCATGAATAAACGCCTTTCTCAACTCACCAAGTTAGCTCAGACAACCTTTACAGCAGTCATAGCACTTAATTTATGGGTTAATCCCTCTTTAGCCGGAGACCCATTCCGAACCAATGAACCTCGTAATATTGGAGACAATACAGAAGCCGCTTTTCAGGCAATTTTCCAAAAAGGTGATTATCTAGCCGCCGAAAGTTACCTGGAAAAAGCGATATCCACCGAACCCAACGAACCTTTAGCTTACGCCATGAAGGCCTCTTTAGCCTACGCCAATAAAGATTTAGCCAAACTGGAGACTTATAGCCAGAAAACCCTAGAAGCTGCAGAAAAACTGATTGCTACAGACGAATTACGTGGGAATATATACACCGCTGTGGGACACTTTTTTCAAGGAGCAACAATTATTACCCGTGAAGGTACCCTCAGAGGTGCGCCACAAGCTTTAACTCGCCTGCGTCAAGTATATCAATATTTAGACAGGGCAGAGGCGATCGCCCCTCAAGATCCAGAACTGAATTTACTCAAAGGCTATATGGACTTGATGCTAGCTGTAAATTTACCCTTCGCCAATCCCGATGATGCAATTGCTAGATTAAAGGTGAATGCTGGACCTAAATACCTGGCGGATAGAGGTATAGCCGTTGCTTATCGGGACTTAAAACAGTATTCTCAGGCTTTAGAATATGTCAACAGTGCTTTAAAAACTACATCTGAACATCCAGAATTGTATTATCTCAAAGCTCAAATCCTCAGAGAACAAGGACAACAACTTAAAAGTCAGTCAATCATCCAAGAAGCTGTAGTTAACTTCGACAAAGCCTTGGCTAAAAGATCCCAACTTCCAGCGGATTTGGTCAAACAAATAGAGCGGGAACGTAATAACACCTTTAACACCCTGAATAGTTGGAATAATTAACTGAAAATGCGGAATAATCATATACAGGCGCGATTCGTCGCGTCTCCCCACTCCCTAGCCTGATATGCTGATTTTGAAAGTAACCTAAATATTCCCCCGCGATGCAAATTCAGTTCCGTGAAATTAACCCTTTTGATGTGTGGATTTGGTTAAAGTTCAGTACAGTTCCATCTGAAGGTGAAAAGCAATACGTAGAAGAAGTTTTTAACTCTTGGTTCTATCTGGGAAAATTAGGCGCATTTAATGCCGAAAATCTCCAAGTTCAAGAAACAGGACTGGAAATCAGCTATATGAATTATGACTCCCAAGGGTATGATAAAAGCTTATTGGCACTCATGCACAATATGGGCGAGTTTGAGTATGAAGGACAATGGGCCCGTTGTTGGTTTGACATGGGAACCGCAGATGCGATCGCTCTTGACATTTTAATCAACGCTCTCAAACAGTTAAATGAGGAATATGTGACCATAGAAGATTTATATATTGGTGGTGAAAATGAAGATTGGCCTGTGGAGGAGAGTGATAACCCCAATCATTTCATGTATGATAATTAACTCTATCACCTGAACTTGTCCAGATTCCCGGAGATTCTCAAATCAGTAAACTAGGCAAAATTCCAGTATTCAGTTTGATTAGCTGCAGGATTTATCCGGGATGGCGGACGTATTTTTGTTTGTAACAGCGTAGCATGGCTTAAGCTATAGGGGTTTGACAATGTTTATTCGTACCTATCTTTCTTTGACTTAATCACTTTAATCACATCATCATGTTGTTGACCTTCGATGATGTCTTTTAAATGTATTTTTCCTTCAATATATTGAATATGGATGCGCCATCCTGATATTTTATCGATGTCTGCTCTATATATAGCTTGTTTAATGCCTGTGACTTTATGGAGTCGGGTTTTAGGAAAGTTTCTGGTTCTATGACACTCATTATCCTGCAATTCCGCCAAAGCTTCCAGAAAATCAAGTTTCAAATCTTGTGGTAAAATCTTAATTGCTTCATGGATGACACCATACTCATCTAAAAGGGGCTTAATTTTTACCATTAGCAAGTAGGAACCTCAATCTCTGGATTCTCTATAGTGAAATCTTGATAAAGAGTTTCTGCAACTGAATTATATGCTTTTGCTGCATCTTCAGCCTTAACTGCTCTAAATAAAGTGATTACAGTTCTCTCAAAAATAGGATCATCATCAATCGTGAGAATAATTCTCAGATTTTCATTAATCCTCAGAGAATAGATAGAAGAATCATAATTTTCCTTGAGTCTGATATTTCTTAACTGTGCGCTATGTTTGTAAAACAGATTTTTGTCTATTGAGAGTAACTCAACATAGCTATTCAATTTTTTAATAATCTTAAATTTTTCTGTATTACTAAATTGCTCTAAATCCTGCTCAAAATCCCTTGTAGATTCAATCAGCACATCCATAGCAATAGCTCCTGGGATTAAATCACCTTACTTCAAACTTAACCTAAAGATGGAAAAATTGCCGCGAATAGGGAATAGGGAACTTGGTGTCTACTCCATTAGGATAAAAAAGGCTTGATCACTGAGCATACAGAACCAAAAACCCTATCAGAATATAGTGGGAGCGTGAGAACCCCTACTCTTTAGAGAGGGGATGAAACGTGACTCAAAAGGATTTATCCTGTCGTATCCTTAACACAAAAAGCTTTGACAGGCATTTACAAAGCATTTCTGTTCAGTTAAAATCAAAAAAGCATCCATAAATATGGTGAAAAACCCAAAAGATGCTCTGCCTAAGTAGCCACACAGCTAAATATAACCTTAGCCAAGGTGGGTAGGGGAGCTTTGACACTCCCAAAACAATGTGATTTATTTAATAGATTAAGTAAATCATATCGTAATCAGTTTAGAATCCCCTGTGTTTCAACCGGGGGAGATGTCAAGAAACACAAAAAACTCAAAACACTAATCCCCAACCTCTGGTGAGAAGCCAGGGAAATGGGTTTTAACAGCTATCCTATAAAGGACGGTAAACCCGATAGTTGATGTCAGGGAAAATATTATCCATTAATTCCACCTTTTCTAACCAACCACTATCAACCTTACCAATTTTCACATCTTCATAGAGCTTATTAAAACGCATCAAGTGCGATCGCGTTCTGCGTACAGCATAAGGTACCATAGTTCCTGTCCGCATAATAAAAGCCCAGTCAGAAGACTGTGCTAGTAAAAGTTCCCGCGCAGCTTGGTTGAGAGCCTTTTCTTGCAATTGGTCTTCAGCTTCCAAGCGGGATATTTCAATCATCCGTTCCGTTGCTTTGTGTAAATGTGGATAAATCCAAGCATTTGTTTCATTTAACCAATACTCATGAAAACCCTTATAACCCCAACTCGACTGGGAAGGACGACAAACCTGCTGAGTGGGTTCTGCGCGTAAATAATCAGCTAGATGAGTCATTTTATAAGTTTGTTGATCATACCATGACTTGCGGAACAGGTAATCAATAAACCAGGGTCCCTCATACCACCAGTGGCCAAATAACTCTGCATCATAGGGCGAAACGATAATTGGCGGGCGACCCATGATACCGTGTAAATGCTCAGATTGTCGTTCACGATTATACATGAAGTTCGCAGCGTGTTCTGCCGCTTTTTCCCTTGCCCAATAGGGATCATAAAGTGCCTTGTCGGAAAGACCTAAACCCCGCCCGGTAATTTTATGATACTTAATGCCGGTATTTTTGCGTTGACCATTGGGCATAATATAGGGCTTAATGTACTCATATTCGGCTTCCCAGCCCAAATCCTTGTAAAATTCCCGATATTCTGCTGCACCCGGATAACCCACCTCAGATGACCATACCTGCTGAGAAGATTCATGGTCTCGACCAAAAGCCGCCACACCAGTTTCTGTAAAAATTGGCGCATAAGTACCAAAGCGGGGGCGGGGACGGGCGTATAAAATCCCATGTCCATCCGTGAGGAAATAGCGTAAACCAGCATCCGCCAGCATTCGCTCCACACCTTCATAGTAAGCGCATTCTGGTAACCAAATACCTCTGGGGGATTGGCCAAAGGTTTGCTCATAGTGTTCACAAGCTACTTGAATTTGCGCCCACACCGCTTGGGGGTACATTTTCATCAGTGGTAGATAGCCGTGGGTAGCACCACAAGTAATAATTTCTAGGTTATTAGTATCTTGGAATTGCTTAAATGCTGTTACCAAATCACCATTGTACTTTTCCCATACCTGACGCGCTTCGTTAAACTCAGTGGCGTAGTGTTCAGCTAGGTAACGAAGATGGCCATTATTGATATTATGCTCCGCTTCTAGTTCTGTCAGTTCTTCTAATTTGGCTAAGTGTGCGTCATAGCGTTCTTGCAGTAGGGGGTCACGGAGCATGGACACCAGAGGCGGTGTCATACTCATGGTAATTTTAAAGTCGATACCGTCTCTCTTTAAGCCCTCAAATACTTTTAATAAAGGAATGTATGTTTCGGTGATGGCTTCATAAAGCCATTCTTCTTCTAATACATAGTCACTTTCTGGGTGACGAACGAAGGGTAGATGCGCGTGAAGTACGAGGGCGACGTAGCCGATAGCCATAGTTATTTAAGGGTATTACTGTAAGTTGAAGGAGGAGGGATGAGGGAAATTAACAATATTTTAGGACTTTATGGGATCGTGAGTTGAGTTTTCTGTTGACCTTTACCTTTCACAATATTTGCTCACGGCTAATGAGAAAAAACCGCCCTTTAGTCTGTTAGTCTTCCGCATCTTGATATAATTGTTCTAATGCTTGTAACTGTGTCTTCCGGGAAACGCGACGATATTTTTTACTCTCTAACTTTGGTTCATATTGCTGCTTACCTTTACCTTTGGTTTTAATTTTCAGTGTTGACTCAGGATCGGCTTGTTGTTGCAGCTGAGTTTGACGCGCGATCGCTTGTTCTAAAAATTCTAAGTAATGTTCGTACCTTTCCCAGTCACCCTGCACCACGCAATCAGGCTCGTCTCGATGCAAACAGTTACTAAATCGACAGCTAGACACTGCTAACCGCTCTCTAGCTTCTGGGAAGTAATATACTAGTTCTTGTGGACTACAATCCAAATCCGGTTGATTAAATCCGGGAGTGTCTGCGAGTAGACCACCCCCTGGCAATTCAAATAATTCTGTATGGCGCGTTGTATGGCGACCACGTGCTAGTTTACCAGAAACTTCTGCCACTCGCAGGTTAAGAGTGGGTATGAGGGTATTAATCAGGCTGGATTTACCCACCCCAGAAGGCCCAGCAATGACAGTAATTTTATGATTCAGATAGTTAGTTAATTCGTCAATATTAATACCATTTTTGACGCTGATAAATAGGGGTTTATACCCCCAACCCTCCAGGCGATCGCTAATTTCCTGTTGTACCTGTGGCGAGACTAAATCGCTTTTATTTAGACATAACAGCACATCCACATCAGTAGATTCCGCCTTGACCAGAAACCGACTTAGTTGATAAGGCTCCAGAGGTGGATCTGTGAGCGCAAATGCTAGCAGGATTTGGTCAACATTGGCGATCGCTGGACGGTCTAATTGACTTTCACGGGGGAGAACATCTGAAACTGCGCCCCTACCACCAGACCAATCTGGCTGAGAAATAATGACGCGATCGCCCACCATTACCTGTTGACCAATTTTTTTCAAGCGAGTTCTGCGGGTACAAAGCAGGATAGGGGGTGCTAGATCATCCAGAACCCCCACTTCTACATCCAGCCGCACGCGATAAAAATTAGCTTGCACGGCTAGCACCGTACCGAGTAACTGCCCATTAGTTGGCATAGTTTTGACTGTTGTCATGGGCCAGCAGCAGCGGGACGGCTTACCAACAAAGAAAAATAGCCCATGCAATCTGTAATTTGCTCAACCTGATAACCTGCCATAGTCAAGCTATCAGGGACTTGCTCAATAGGTTCTCCAGAATCTAGCCATACTTCTAGCAAACCTCCCGGCGGCATTTTTTCCAAGAATAATTTTGTGCGCACAAAATTAATCGGACAAGGAGTACCACGCAGGTCAAGTTGAGCATCGGGAGTTGAAAGGTGAGAAGATTTCATTACTTAAACAGATTCCCCAAGAAGCCTTGACCACCTTTACCAGTCCTGTCTCCCTTAATTTTAGCGAGCTTTTCGAGTAATTCCCGTTCTTCGGGGGTCACCTTGGTAGGAATGTCAATTAAGATCGTCAGCAGGTGGTCTCCGCGACTGACAGGATTGCCCAAACGAGGTACACCCCGGTTTTCCAGCTTCATGACTGTATTCGCCTGGGTACCGGCGGGGATAACCATTTCCACCGGGCCTTCTACTGTTTCTACTTCCAAACGGCAGCCTAAAATAGCTTGCAGGTAGCTAATTTTAATTTCTGAGAGAATATTAATGCCATCCCGCTGGAATAATTCATCTTCATTCACAAATAAGTAGACATACAAATCCCCCGGCGGACCGCCACGTTGACCAGCATCCCCTTCTTGGGAGATCCGTAAACGGGTGCCATTGTCTACCCCTGCGGGAATGGTAATTTTTAGTTTTTTGGGTATTTGATTTGTCCCTTTACCATCACAAGCATCACATTTATCTTCAATCACTGTTCCCGTACCGTTACAGGTAGGACAAGTTGAGACTTGAGTAAAGCTACCAAAAGGTGTTCTAGTCACACGCCGGACTTGACCCGAACCGCCACAAGTGGAACAGGTACGAGGGCGAGTACCTGGTTTAGCACCCGAACCGTTACAGACACCACAGACCTCTAAATGGGAAATGCGAATTTCTTTTTCCCCACCAAATACAGCTTCGCGAAACTCTAACTTCAGGTCTAACCTTAAGTCGTCACCCCGTACTGGTCCGCTGCGCCGCCGTTGCGTTTGACCGCCCATACCGCCACCAGCGAAGCCACTGAAAATACTTTCAAAGATATCGGCAAAGCCGCCCATATCGCCCATGTCTTGGAAGCCTGCGCCTGCGCCACCGGAAATACCAGCTTCACCAAAACGGTTATATCGTTCTCGAATCTCCGGCTCAGAAAGCACTTCATAAGCGCGGTTAATTTCCTTAAACCGATCTTCGGCTCCCGGTTCTTTGTTCACATCTGGGTGATACTTCCGGGCTAAACGGCGGTAAGCTTGTTTGATGTCTTCTTTGTCGGCGTCACGAGAGACACCCAGAATTTCATAATAGTCGCGGGCCATATAGCAAAGGTAAAAGTTAGGAGGAAGAAAGCAACAAGGCAATCAACGCCACAGACACTTGCTATCCTAGGGTAAGTCATATCCTGGAGGACTCGCTACTGGTAACAGTATGCCAGTCAGGAAAATCTTTACTCCGGTTGTTGTCCTGGGGGCAAAAACTCCCTCAGGTGACTGCTTTGGATAACTTAGTGTTCTTTGAAGGGCGGCTTGCCGGAAACTAGGCAGAAATAAAAAGTTAATTTTTATTAATATTCATATTAATATATTATCGATTTTACCTTTTACCTTTCATAAAAAGATGCAGTAAATTAAAAGCAAACCACACAAATAGCCAAAGTTGGACAATAAACTGTCTCTTGTACAATTGTGCTACTTCCCAGGGTAAACCTTTGCTGATCAACTATAGGAGCTAGCCGCACAATTAGGTACGGAAAACCCCCCACCGCTGTTTGCTGACATTCTACTCTGGGGATCTCTAGTCCATGATAACCCCCCCATCTACCAGAAGCCTACACTCCCCAGAAGGGCGAGTGTAGGTAGTTGACATTGGTCTTATTACCGCCCTAGGTAGGGCAATGAGTATTTTAGATTCACTCCACCCACAAGGACATGCAGCCCGGGGATGACTGGTCATACCCCAACTTAAAATGCGACACCAGTAACTACAGTTTAACTTTTAGCTGAAGACTGATCTTGTTGTACGGGTGATGTGTCTTCCTTGGGCGCAGCGACCTTGACCATTGAATGGCGCAGCACGCGATCGCCTAAGTAGTATCCACGTACTAATTCTTCTAAAACTGTTCCTTCGGGATGTTCATCCGTTGCTTCCCGCATAACCGCTTCATGGACATTGGGGTCAAACTGTTCCCCTTCTGGACGCATTGGTGATACACCCAGGCGTTTGAGAGATTCTACTAATTGTTTATAAACCCCTTGATAACTTTTGTGAATTGTCATCTCACCATCAGTTTGTGGCTTGAGGTGCGCTCGCGCCCGCTCAAAATTATCAACTATGGGGAGCAATTCCAAAATAGTATTCCGCTTCACTTGCAAATCCAGCTCTTCTTTTTCTTTGCTGGTACGTTTGCGGTAATTTTCAAAATCTGCGGCAATCCTCATATATTGAGTACCGCGTTCTTCTAGTTGCACTTTGAGGGATTCAATTTGTTGAGTCAATTCCGCTACAGCAGCGGTTTCTAATTCAGTTGTATCAGTGGCAGGAACACCATTTTCTGGTGAAATGGTTGTATCTTCCGATAGTTTATCTGGTGTTGTCACTTGCTCAGGAAACCACCCTGCGCCAGATACGTTAGGGTTGGTAGGGGCTGGTGAGTCACTCGTCATTGATACCTCTATTGGTTCACCCAATTGCTGGCTTGTATTGTTTACCTGTTTATTTTCGTCCATGATTGTCTACTCGTCCCAAATTATTTTTATGGCATAGCGTCACCACAGCTGACAACTGAGGCTAATTTTTGGCCGATATTTTCCTGGAACTGATGTAACAGTCTTTTTATTGTGACAAATGGTGAACAAGTTAGGGTAGACACCATGGGGGCGGTATACCGAACGAGGGTTAGGTTACGAATACCAGAATTTTCAGCAATGAGTCAAATATTTTTGGTTACCCCCTTGCAATTTCTCGAAGCCGGTGCTAATGTTAGTAATCGTGAGACAAATGGGTCGGTGTCCGAGTGGTTAATGGAGACGGACTGTAAATCCGTTGGCTAGCGCCTACGCTGGTTCAAATCCAGCCCGGCCCACCACTTCTCAAGTTGTGAGCTATAATTATTCAGTGACTGGTAATTTCACTGTTTTATAGCTCTCAAACCAAAAATCAATTTTTTTGCCCGTGTGGCTCAGTGGTAGAGCACACCCTTGGTAAGGGTGAGGTCACGAGTTCAATCCTCGTCACGGGCTTTTATCTAAACAAAAATATTCCTCAGCAAAAGGCGGTATAAAGCCTTTTTCATGCTGAAGTACACACCCATTTTTTCCCCTGTTCCCTGTTCGGTGTGTTCCCTATCCCCTATTCCCTATTCGGTGTGTTCCCTCAAACTAAAAAACTTTGTAGCTCCATGAATAAAGTTAGAAAATGTTAGTCTCAAACAATTATTATCCGATTAAAAAAATGTTTTAAATACTACTAAGATTTGAGGGGATTGAATTTTCTAATCTATAGAATCGATAAAGTTTAAATAATATATTTGACAAATACAGCACAGAAAATAATTTGATTAGCTAGAATGCTTGGTACTAGTGAGTTAAGCAATTTTAAATCTTAAATCAGCTTTAAAGTTTCTTAGCTGTAAGTAAAGCTATAGTGTATTTAGCAATGCTGCTGTAAGCGTCGCTGAGATTAAGTTCTCAAGCCATATTAGTTGTTATGAATTTGTTTGGAAAGACACCCTAACTAAATGACAGGCAAAAACACAAGACATAATGCATTTCTGCGGCTAGTGTCTGGTAATGCAGCAGCTCCCGCAGCAGGTTCTCGCTATTCGCTGCTCACCAGTAAAGAGGCGGTAATTGGACGCGACCCAACCTGCCAAGTTGTCTTGGATGCCATGATGTATCGGATGGTATCTCGTCGTCATGCCGTGGTTCGTCCCCTCTCCTCATCCCCAGAACACAAATTTAGCTGGGTAATTTGTGATTTAAATAGTGCTAATGGGACTTTTTTAAATGGCAAACGCCTGTCTGAGTGTCAAGAATTGCACCCTGGCGATCGCATTTCCCTGGGTTCTGATGGTCCGGAATTTATTTTTGAGTATGACTTAATTTCTCAACCTACGGTAATGACCAACGTAGTCAAACCGCTACCATCGGCTTCAAAAAGCCACCCCCATACATATTTAAAACAACCTGATTCAGTTAGCTTTACGCAACTGTTTCCGATTATTTCCACAGGTAAAGATTTAACTCGTAAAGCTTATCTAATACCGGGAATATTGACAGTAATATTTGTGGTGATGATGTTTGCCACTGTCGGTCAGCCCCAGATTAATCAGGTAATAGTCGCCACTTACATAGCATCAGCTGCTTACTATTTTGTTTACCAACTTTGCGGTAAACAGAAGTCTTGGTGGGTGCTAATGGGGACTGCATTAACGACAACCTTGATTTTACTTAGTCCCCTGTTGGATTTATTTATCTTTGTGTTTCGGGTGATTCTACCAGGTAACTTACCTTCTCCTCAAGAGTCTATCACCTTTACAGAATTGCTGATCAGGATGTTCTTCGGTGCGGGGTTGATGGAAGAATTGCTCAAAGCATTACCTTTAATCAGCGCGTATTTTATAGGTCGTAACTTACCCTCACCTTGGCGAGAACGCATTGGTATTTGGGAACCTTTAGATGGCATTCTCCTGGGAACCGCCTCCGCTGTGGGTTTTACCCTACTGGAAACTTTAGGACAATATGTACCAGATATTACCCAAAATGTGGCTCAACAGGTGGGCATAGGGGCGGCTGGGCAATTAGCTGGGTTTCAACTACTAATTCCGCGAATTTTAGGCTCCGTAGCCGGACACATGGCTTATAGTGGCTACTTGGGCTATTTTATTGGGTTGGCTGTTCTCAAGCCCCGGATGAGTTGGCAGATTCTCTCTATTGGTTATCTAAGCGCATCTGCACTTCATGCTTTGTGGAATGCAACAGGATCAATCAATGGTTTATTTTTGGTAGTGGTGGGGGTATTGTCTTATGCGTTCTTGATGGCGGCGATTTTGAAAGCGCGGGTACTATCACCAACGCGATCGCAAAATTTTGCCACCCGCTTTATTGGCGATAAATAACAATATAGCATTTCCCATGCTCGTGAGGTACAATTTTTTTTAGTTGGAGGGAACAGGGAACACACCGAACAGGGAATAGGGAATAGGGAATTGGTGTGTACTTCATGAGCCTGAAAAAGGCTATAAATAATCACCTAAATAATCTTTGGTACTAACCATACCACAGATCCAATTAGGAAGATAATTTTACACTTTGAGGTTACTGGCTTTGAGGAGGTTGAGAATTACTAGGAGTTTGCGGTGTTTCAGGGGTAGGAATATTAGATCGGTATCTCGATTGCATCATCCAATATCCTAGTAAACCAGCTAAAACCAGCAACAAGGACAGCACAAGTAGGTTTAAAGGTAATTTAGCAAGCCTACTGGACTGAATTTTAGATATTACTTGAGTTTTTTGGTTATGGCTACCCTCTAATAGAGTGGGGTGTAACTCCTGAGTTCCAGAACTTGCTGCCGAGACAGAGGAAATATCCGGAATAACTGCCTTTAAAGTTAAATCTGGTGTGGCTACGCCAGACAAACTATCAGAACATTGTACTTTATAATGTATTAAAGCCAAAGTAACATTATCATGTCCATTTTTAGTATTAGCAAGTTCCACCAATTTATTCGCTACTGAAATAATATCATCTTCACCAGTCAAAATTGGTAAAATTTCCGTTTGCCAATAGTCTTCTACACGGTCAAAATCACTCAGTCCATCTGAAGTCAGTAAAAAAATCCCCTCTTCATCCAGAATAAACCGCTGGGAAGTAGGATGTAATGAGCTACTACCACTCATACCCAGAGCTTGTATCAAAGAACCAGCCCCACGGTTCCCTACAGCCTCACGATAAACAGCATACCCCAACCTCACCTCGCGGGAAGCTAGATCATCATCTAAAGTGACTTGATAACAACCCTCTCGCGTCACCCAGTAAGCACGGCTATCCCCCACATGAGTAAGGTACATTTCATGTCCCACAGGTAAAGCCATGACCAGAGTTGTACCCATACGTTGACGGGCTTGACGATGTTCACTGTCATTGCGATCGCTAATTTTGTCATTAGCCACAGCCACGGCATCATCCAGAATAGCTAAGATTCGGGACGGTTCGAGAGGATCTTCAGTGGTCGGTGAGCGGAGTCGAACCTTTAAATCAGTCACCTCCTGTAACTGTTGAGAGATGCTTTCAATGGCTAAGTTAGAAGCAATATTCCCCCCTTGGTGTCCACCGATGCCGTCACAGACTATGGCTAAAGCAGAGTCCTGTGGGGGGATAGTCACCACCGTACCGCTGTTCGGGTAGCAAGCGTCTTCGTTGCGTTCACGTTTAGGGCCTGTGTCAGTGAGAGTGGTCACCTGGACGGTGAGGGTTTGTGATGCGCCCAACTGTGTCAGAGCTTGATCTAAAACTGCAATTAAGACATCTGGGGAACTAATCCTCCCCTCAATCAAAAAATTACTAATCTCCCGAATAAAATCAGCTACAGGTGGTAGGGATTGGGGCAGTAGTTGTTGCCAAAATTTGCCTAATTGGCGTAAACCTGGGGATTTGTGAGCATCAAACCGCAACTCCAACAGGCGGACTAAAGGTCCAGCGACTCGGAGGACATCAGCATCTATTAAACTACTAGCTACCCCCTGACTGTGGAAAGGTTGCCACAGATGGGCTATTTGCCATAACCAGTTAAGTTGACGCATAGAGGAAGCCTGATGCCAGGCTGTGGTTAACTGGGGATATAGCTGCACCTGGAGTGGGGAATCAACCGAGTATAAAGGCGGCTGTTCTAAAAGTAAAATTGGCTTATCTGAAGCGGCTCCATACCCAGGCAGTATGCCATATATCTGTGGTATGTTTAATCTATGGGGAAATAGTCTCAAATAAACTTTTATCTGCTCGAGAGAACTCCCATGGAGCTTCCCTAAGTCAGGCATTTGCGGTAGTATTCCTGGCTTTGTATCTAAAAGGATATTATTTTGAATAACTAAATAGCGATCGCCTAATACATCTCCAGGGCTACCCATATTCAGAACATCCCCCACAGCCCACAGATATCGTTTCGGGAGGGGTGCGGAGCATTGCTGGCAGAACTTGTGATTTAAAGGGTTAGGAGCCAGACAATCTTGATTTGGGCAGTAGAGCGTTACCGCTTCATTTTCCATAGTGTTGGGACTGATCAGCGTGACGGTTGACGGTTGACAGTTGACGGTTGGCTGTATTTTTCAGTTAACAGTGCACTGTCAACAGTGAACGCATTTGACTAATACCTTAGCTCGAAATCAAGTTTACAAACCAAACAGCCGGGGGTAGCCTCAGCCATAATACAAAGGGAACAGGGAACAGGGAACAGGGAACAGGGAACAGGGAACAGGGAACAGGGAACAGGGAACAGGGAACAGGGAACAGGGAACAGGGAACAGGGAACAGGGAACAGGGAACAGGA
>NZ_JANQDF010000006.1:0-47068 GCF_029891675.1 Anabaenopsis tanganyikae CS-531 | reverse complement strand
GGTTCCTGTGACTGGTTTCCAGTACCCATAGTCGCTGTAGTCCGCTGTACTCAGGTCTATGGCAGTGTTATTTAATCCTAGATATTCGTATACTTTCCCTGTGGCTGCTTCTCTGACTCTTTCCCCAAATTTCAGGGTTCTTTGCCCTTCGTTGCTGTTATAGTCGGCGGGGATGAGGTTGTTGATTCCCCCTTGTAATAAGGCGGCTCCGCCGTCGTTGGTGGTAATGCTAGAGGATACTATTTTGCTGTTGCTGTGTATGCCTATGTTGTCTTGGGCTGTGATGTCTGTTTTCCCGCCAATGACACCGCTGCCTATGCCATTCTCTATGTAAGCTGCTACTGTTGTGCTGACTCTGTTGCTGGCGAGGATGCCACTGCTTGCCATACTACTAGCTCCATACAGAGATGAGGCAGTAGACTCGGCTGCGTTGCTGACTGTGGCGTTGATTTGCGCTGCTGATGTGGCTAAAATAGATAAATCATCAGCAACAGTAATTGTCACATTTTTCAAGTATGCTTGGACATCTGCTGATTCCTCTGTTATCCCCGCACTGGTTCCTATTAAGTCATTTAGTGTCTTGTTAAACCAATCACTAAGCCAACCAATGGCGTTAAAAGCTATGGATCTTCCTAGTCCAACTCCATCTACGGGTACTAGTGATTGAGATTCTGCAAAGGCACTGATTTGAGCTGTAGCATCAATGATTGAGGTGTCTTGTGCTTGGATGACAATATCCCCAGTGTTCACTGTTTCTAAGGTACTGTCTTCAATGTATGCCCTGGTGTCACCTAATATGGAGTTGGCTGAATATGTTCCATCAAGTTGAATATTGACAGAAATAAGGGGAGTTTGTGAGCTACTATCAGTGATTTGTGTCGCGGGAGTATTGGCTATGGCTTGCTGATTTTTCTCAGCTTTGAGGTTAATATCGCCATCAATAACTCTGATGCCAGATTTTTGAATATACGCTTGTGTTGTACGGTTTAAGGTATTTACTGTTGCTGACCCAGTAAATC
Source organism: Anabaenopsis tanganyikae CS-531 (assembly GCF_029891675.1). Lineage (NCBI taxonomy): Bacteria > Bacillati > Cyanobacteriota > Cyanophyceae > Nostocales > Nodulariaceae > Anabaenopsis > Anabaenopsis tanganyikae. Next base: position 46,049 of record NZ_JANQDF010000006.1, on the reverse strand, counting down.
CTAATTGCCCTAAACCTGTGTTTATGTCAATGCTAATGCCTGGAGAAATGGCAGTCGCTTTGGTATTATCCTGTGCTATCAGGGATAATCCCCCATTACCAATTTCTATATTATTACTATCAGTTATATAGGCTTGAATATTTCCGGCAATTTCATTAACTACCTGTGATGCTTGTCCTTTGATGTTAGCATCACTTTGAGCTTTAACTGTGAGTGCGGCTGATTGAATGGTACTATTACTAATCCCAATCTCCACTTGTCCCTGGAAACTGTTATTAATAGATATACCTTGATTTTCTGCGGTGATGGTTGTATTTTCTTGAGCTAAAATATTGATATTGTTGGTGGCAATAATGTTGCTATTGCCAATGTTGACTGTGGCAACACCATTGATAGTATTTGTTGCTAGGCTTGCCGATGACTCATATTTACTTGCTCTAATTACCTGTAAATCCAGATTACTGAGATTTAGTGTGGCGTTATCTAGCTGAATAATTGCTTGTTCGCTGGTGTCAATACTCTCAGAAATTAATGTTCCTTCCGTTTGCGTTATCCCACTGAAATTTCGGGCGGTAATTCCCCCGGCTAAGTTGATTTGTGCTGTGGTTATTCCTGCTGCTATGTTGGCGACGGCGCTAAAGGTGATGTTTCCCGTGGTGGTAATTTGCCCACCAGTGTTGAGGGAAATTTTCTCACCTCGCAGAATGAGGTGAGCACTACCTAATTCTATGCTGGAGTCAATGATAATTTCATCATCGCCATCTAGAGTATCTATGGTTAATGACTGGGATGGTTTATCAAAAGTAATACTGGCAAAGGTTGGTATTTCTCCTATATCAATTAAGGTTAATTTACCGGTATCATCTGTTGTTAATTTAAGTTTGTCTCCTAAGTTGGTGAGAGTAATTATGGTGTTAGTGGAATCATTATTGTATAATGGTTCTGGGAGTAAGAGTCCTGAGTAACTGCTAAGTGTTTCCGTATTAAATATGGAAGCCACTTCTCCCGTTTGAAATTCCAGCAGCCAATCACCACCTAAACTTGCATTTCCCGTTAGGTTATCTGATGCTGCTACATCTGCCCCTGTAATTTCACTAATATTTTGTACGAAAGATTCGCCTAATTCACCGGCCGCTACATTGCATCCATAAAATAATAAGTCACCTTGTGGCAGTAGCGTTTCTCCCCAGCCACTTAGCGCATCTTTGTAATTCCATAAGTTATCGTGAGACAAAAAGGCACTACCTAGCTGTAAAGCACCGGCTTGACCATGACTGAAAATATGGATGGCATCTAAATTACTGTAATCTCGTAATTTCTCGGTAATTTGGGTAATGCCACTGTAATTGCTATCTAAAGCGATCGCCTGGATATTTGCATCCAAATTCTCAATTACTGATTGATAATCATATAACTGGGAATCAACAAAGGCAATTTCTCTGATGGCAGGATGGAAAGGATCTTGACTCTGAGATAATGGATATTCTGTATTAAATGGATTAGTGGTAGGTTGGATGATATCCATAATAAAATAGTAATTAAGTTGATGATTGTGATTTGTATTAGTATTTGATATGGGGAATTATCATCGGAAATATACCGAATTGTCACCAAAAACATTGTTTTTGGTAAATACCCCAATTGATCTGAATAAATTTAATTAAAATTAAACAAGTTACCTATAGAAAGAGAGCCGAACCTCTTTCTAGACTTTCTCCGTCAATGTGTTCTTAATGCTGATTTTATTTAGGCAACTTGTTTAAGTGGAACTACTTGATCATCACTAGTGAATCAAGAGTTAATTAAACTGCATTAAAAACACCTAATTTTTATGTAGGAGCGTTAGCAATTTGTACTTCTTTTTCGTCTTGTGCCTTGGTTTCAGATTCCGGTTGTGTTGCGCCAGTCATACTTTCTAACTGCTCATTAGTAACTTCCAGATTCACCATAGTAGTTGGTGCATTATTGAGAAACTCAACTCCAGTTGCTACCTCACGATATGGACGATTTAAGAGATAGTTGAGTAAGGCATCACGCTGTTCTTGTGTAATTAAGTATACTCTTTTTTGAACCTGTGGCATAAATAACTCCTCCTTTGTTGATACAATGACTAAAGTTTTGTTTAACTTGGTCTAACATGGAAGAATATCGCTTACTCCCCATATTCCTGATTGTACAATTTACATCAAAAGTTTTTTATTTCTAAGTAATTGTAATACTAATTTAGATTCCGAGATATGTCTTTCACAAAATTAAGGTAATTGCTGAACGATGTGGGATTATCGCTACGGATACGGATGTCGAAACTCAACAGTAGTGGTCTGGGTGTGACTATTAGGGTGGTCTAGGGTGTGTTGTCCCTGAATACAACGCATCATAGTCAATTTTAGTAGCCTTGGGACTAACGTTGATAACACACCCTACCCAAATCAAAGGTTTTTGCACTGGGGTGTACACCCCAGCCCCTTTGTAATTTACTTCGACTTGTGTGTACATGGTAGGGTGTGACTGGAAAGAAAAACTTCTGTTAGGCGTGGGATGAGCTTACCTGACTGAGAATGCTTGACTAAATCTCCGAGTTACAGGCTCAATAATAAAAGTTAAAACTGACTTTTGACGAGTGACAATTTCACCATTAGCAACCATTCCAGGAGTAAAAGCCACCTTTTCGCCCTGGACATTTATAGAATGTTGAGTTAGCTGTATTCTGGTGGGGAAAACTAAACCCAGTTCCTCATCTATAATTGCATTAGGACTAACTTGGACAACTGTACCATCAATGGTGCCAAATTCCTGAAAGGGAAAAGTTGCCATTTTCACTTTTGCAGTCATACCTGGACGAATAAAGCCAATATCACGGTTACGAACTTTAACTTCTAATAATATTTCTTCCCCTGTAGGTAAGATTGACAGTAGCTCTTCACCGGCCTGTACTGGGCCGGGGGTGGCTTTAACTTTGTAGATTGTACCTGTAACTGGGGCTTTGATAGTTTCCCCTGCTTGCTGTTTTGTTGCTTGTTCAAGTTGACCGTTGATATTGCTGAGTTCTTCTTGGCGCTGTTTGATTTGGGTTAGAATTTCACTTTGGCGCTCAGAGGCTAAACGCTGGGACTGTTGGCGAACTCCTTGATAGGCTTGTTCTGCTTGACGCATTTCTTGGGATTGGGCGGCAATCTCTCTTTTTAAGGATGCTATTCTGTCTTTAATCTCAGTTAATCTATTTTGGGCATTAATTACTTCATCCTTTGCTCTGGTCATGTCTGTATTGGCGCGATTTAATCTTTCTTGCGCCTCTAAGTAGTCAATTCTTGGTAATGCACCCGGAGCAATCAGAGTCCGGAGATTTTCTTCTCTTTCTTGAGCGATCGCCACATTTTTTTCTATTGAAATAACGACATTTTGCGCGTTAAGTAAATTAGTTTGGGCATTTTCAAAGCTGCTTTGAGCGTTGACTAGGTTTTCTTGTAAGCGCAGAGAGCGTTCTTGTATCTGTGCAATAATTGCTTGTTGGCGATTGGCTTCTGCTTGGGTGACAGCTTGACGTGCTTGGTAATCTGCAAGGCGGGATGCTAAAAGTTCATCTTGTAGTTTTGTCCCAGTATCTGTAGTACCAATGCGTTCGGCTTCTAAGCGCTGTAAGTCTTGAGAGATTAATTTTGCTGATTGGGTGAGGCGATTAACATCTGTTTGCTTCAATTCTGGGTCACGTTGAATCAAAACTTGATCTTTAATAACGTGATCGCCCTCTTGTACCTTGACTTTGACAATAGAGCCTCCAGTTAAAGATGTTACTGGTCGCACCTGTGTAGAGGCGATTAATTCCCCCGGTGCGATCGCCACTTCATCTATTTGAGAGAAATTTGCCCAGGCGATCGCTCCAAATACCACCAAGCTCAGTGTTCCTGCCAAAACCCTGGTATATAGTGGGGGCAATTCCTGTACAGCCTTACCCACTTCATAAGATAGTTGGTCTTCTGGTTTAGCAAATTGTTGTTTTGTTTGACGCGCTTGAGCAGCATTTGCGAGTAAGGAATATTTCATAAAATTTTAGATTATGGGGGAATGGGGAATGGGGAATGGGGAATGGGGAATGGGGAGTGGGAAGTTTATTCTTCCCTAGTTCCTGATCTCCATTCACCCACTAATTCAAACTGCAAGATAGCGGCGCAGAAAATTCTCTAAAGTTTCTAAGTGAAAATTGAAAATCCTCTCTAAGTTAGCTATTTCATCTTTTCGACAGAAAAATTCATTGGCCAGCAATGTGCGATAAGTTCCTAGAGCTTGTTGTGCCTGGGTATTAAATAAACCCAAGGTAGACCGTAACCCATCAACAACGAATAGGGGAGAATGAATGACTAAAGGTTCCTTATTGAAGACGCGACTAAAAATGCTGGGAATATCCTCACGCAATAAAATCTCCGGACCTCCCACTGGTAATATTTGGTTGCATGCGCCCTCAACTCTGACTGAATCCACTACTATTCTGGCTAAATCATCAGTACTAACAACCGAACTACGGTTTTTAGGATCACCAACGAGCAGATAAAAACCTGTTTCGCGAAACTGTTCTGCCAATGGTAGTAAATTCGATGCTAATCCAGAGGGGCGTAAAATTGTGTAATTCAAGCCACTAGCTTCTAAATATTTTTCTACTGCTCTTTTGGCTTTGAACACGGGAGCATCTTCATAGCCTCGTTCGGCTCCTAATACTGAGATAAAGACAAAGTGCTTAACTTCATTAGCTTTTGCCTGATCAATGAGTTCAATGTTGGCGCGATAATCCAAATAGAGGGAGTCACTATCAGAACCGTGGGCGCTGATAATGTAATCTACACCGCGACAAGCTTTTGCAATATCCTGGTCTTGTCGCAAATCACCGATGAAGATTTCTGCTCCTCGGTGTTCTAACTCGTTATAACGGGAAGTGAGGCGGACAAATGCTCTCACTGACTTTTCTTGTAAGCGTAGGAGTCGCACTACTCGGCGACCAATTCCTCCCGTTGCTCCAGTTACCAGAAACATAAGGATTTTGGGTGATGAATTCCATCTACACCCTAATCTAAAATTCGACAATTACAGGAGTGTGGTCGCTAGGTTGGGGCAATTTTCTGGGGGTAGGGTCAATGATGCAGCTTTTGGCGCGTTCATAGAGTATTGGGGTGAGATAATGATGGTCAATTCGCCAACCCATATTGCGCCTAAAAGCTGCGGCGCGATAGTCCCACCAACTATAGTGTCCTCCTTGGGTGGTAAACTTACGAAAGGCATCAGCAAACCCCAAATCTAAGATATCTCGTAAAGACTGGCGCTCTGGTTCGGATGCCATGATATGATTGTCTGTATTAGCTTTTTCATGAATGTCTTCGGCAGCTAAGGCAATGTTAAAGTCACCACACATACAGAGTGCAGGTTGTGAAAGTAAAAGGGTGTGTAAATACTCCCTTAGCACCGTCAGCCAGCGCAGCTTAAGCTCGTATTTTTCGCTGCCCACGGCCGAACCATTGGGGACATAGACATTTACAATCCGAATACCATCAATGACTCCTGTAATCACGCGCTTCTGCACATCCCATACTGGGTCAATATTGGGTAGAATTGGTGTGAAACCGGCGGTAATATTGCTAAGTGGTTGACGACTAATCATCGCTACACCATTATAAGCTTTTTGTCCCGAAAAATAAGTATGATAGCCCAATTCTTCTAAAGGCGATCGCGGAAAGTCCGCATCTACAACTTTTGTTTCCTGTAAACAGAGGACATCAATGGGATTTTCCCTTAACCAAAATATCACCTGTTCCAGGCGAGTGCGAATTGAGTTTACATTCCAAGTGGCAATTTTCATTTTCTTATGGAAAAAAATATTAATTTTTGATTAGTTTTGGCAGGAATTATTTTACATGACTCTAGTTAATCTATTTTGGTTAACTTATGGTTAATAAAAATTACAAATATCTGAGATTTTTAGTATGAATAGCTACACCAAATATTATTCTGTAACTGCCAATACAAAAAATACTAACTATGGCATGATCCCCAAGGTAGATGCAACCAGTCTCAATTCAGGTATATTCTAAAGACATGGCTGCTAATTAGCCATTGTTGATCTGGGAAACTCTCTTGGTAATGGTTAATTATACCCTTAACTAACATCGGCTTCCCAAAGGTTAATGCGGTCAATTTATATCAGAAAAAGTAAGTACGAATTTTCTGTTTTGAGAAGCTGATGTAAATACTTATTCTGAGTAATTCTTCACCACGTAAACCGAAACAACTGATGAAGATCGCTCAACTCGTTCCCCGAAGGGAAAGAGTTCCGCTTTGGTATCAACTCCCACCGCCCACATCTTGCACAATCCTTATTATCCGAGATACTCAAAAAGTATTTACCTACTATCGCCAGCAACCTTATGTCAGTATTAGCAAAGCCGGTCAGCGAATTAAACTTAACTATGTCGCTACTTATAAAGGTATAGAAGCTCAGGATTATCCCTTCATAGTCCAACCAGAAAAATCCTATTATCTGGCGTTTTTAGGCCGCTTTTGTGTTGGAAAAGGGTCTTAAACAGGTGATCGCCATTGCTAAACAAACTGGTTGGCCTTTGAAAATAGTTATTTAGATACAGATCAGCTCAGATTTTAACTAAAAATTTTTTTCCAACTTTTAAACAACTTTACTTGAGGAGGATCCTATGAATATGATGTCTAACATCTGTCCGTGTTGCGGTGGTTCCCTCCTGCGTCATATCCGTCATAATGAATTGTATTGGTTTTGCCAATCCTGTCGCCAAGAGATACCTATGTTAACTGTAGCTCGTGTGGTTCGTACGACCGGTGAAACTCACCATGAGGCTGTACCTCAAACTACACTCAGAGACTAGGGAGAATTTCTCATTGTCTGCCACAATCTGATAAAATCAAGTGTAAATAACTAATTAGGTTCCAAGCTGTGTTAGCAGCATTACTCTACGGTCAAGAAGATTTACGCTTAGAACAGGTGGCTGAACCCACCCCCACCACTGGTGAAGTGGTGATGAAAGTGGGTGTAGCAACCACCTGCGGTACAGATTTAAAGGTTTGGCGGCGTGGTGGCCATGCCAAAATGCTGCAACTCCCCACCTTGTTTGGTCATGAGGCTGCAGGGGAAATTGTGGCTGTGGGTGCTGGTGTGAGAGATTGGCAAGTTGGCGATCGCATTGTCGCTAATAATTCCGCACCATGCATGAAATGCTTTTTTTGTCAACGACAGGAGTATTCTTTATGTCCTAATATCACCTGGAATAATGGCACTTTTGCGGAATATCTGAAAATCCCTGCGGCAATAGTACAATATAATATGTTCAGGGTTCCCGATGAGTTGCCTTTATCCTTAGCATCTATGACCGAACCTTTAGCCTGTGTTTTGCATGGTGTGGCTCGTTCTGATGTCAAACCCCATGACCGGGTGGTTGTGTTGGGAGATGGGGCGATTGGGTTGATGTTTGTGGCTGTATTAGCTCAGACATCACAAGTTATCCTGTGGGGAGGTAATGACCACAGACTGAAAATAGGTCAACAACTGGGAGCAACACACACATTTAATTATCATCACATCCCCGATATTCCCGGTGTAGTGAAAGAACTTACTCAGGGATGGGGTGCTGATGTGGTAATTGAAGCTACTGGGGTGCCAACTGTCTGGGAAACCGCCATCACTTGCGCCCGTCCTGGTGCAACTGTGAATTTATTCGGTGGTTGTCCCCGAGACACAACTATTACAGTTGACACAGAAAAGTTACATTATAGTGAATTGACCTTAAAAGGGGTATTTCATAATACACCGGAATATGTGCGGGCAGCCCTTTCACTCATAGCTAGTGGTAAAATACCTTTTGAATTGTTAATCAGTCAAGAGCGATCGCTACAAGACCTAGAACAGGTGTTTTACCAGATGAAAGCCCGTGAGGTGATTAAAGTGGCTATGATTCCTGGTCTTCCCTAAGACAAACCTATATTTGATAGGTAAAATTTATCACTTATATTGTTTTGGCAGTAGCACAACAGTCAAAGTAGGTAGGCGGGGTTGTCAGGATAGCCACACCACAAGATTTATGATATTAGGATATTTACTGGATCGACCAGAAATGCCGTAATTAATATTGTTTTTTGCTTCAACCATGAAAATTTTGACCATAGAAACCCTATGTACTGAAGCTGCAGTGTTTTCAGTCGCTGAGTCTAGACACCCAGAACCATTACTTTACGGTGTTACTGATGGGAAAGCAATTGGAACATATCTAGAGCAGAAATTTAAGCTCTATCTCAAACAGAAGTATGATTTTGTTCAGGGTAATTCAGCTAGTGGTATTGACTTTCCCCAGTTATTAGTTGATATTAAAGTCACAAGCATTAAACAACCACAGTCATCGTGTCCTTATAAATCTGCAAGACAAAAGATTTTTGGACTGGGATATGGACTAATCATCTTTGTTTATGATAAGACAGACAACAGTACAAATCAGACTGCAAATTTAAATATTCAGCACACAATTTACGTCAGTACAGAAAGAACGGCAGATTTTCAGATGACTCGTGGAATTCGGAGCATCTTGGAAAATCAAGGTAATAAAGATGACTTGATTGCTTTTATGTATGATAGAAATTTGCCTGTTGATGAAATTGAAGCATCTAACATCGCAGACGAAATCCTGCTTAACCCTCCCTTGCAAGGATTTTTAACTATTTCTAATGCCTTGCAATGGCGACTACAATATGGAAGAGTTATTGAGCGTGCTGGACAAGAAAAAGGCATAGTTGCTGTTTACAGGGCTAACCAATGATTCAGACTGGTGATCAGACAAAAATAGAATATGGAGATTTCCAAACCCCGGTGGAACTCGCTCAAGAAGTATGTCAGCAGTTGATAGAAATTGGTGTTAATCCAGATGTGATTATTGATCCTACTTGCGGAGTTGGTAATTTTATTAAGACTGCTGCACGTTTATTTCCATCAACTAAAAAGATTATTGGAGTAGAGATAAACTCAGATTATTTACAGAATGCACACACGGAAAAACTATTTTTAGAAGATAACAGGATTGAGCTTAAAAATGCCAACTTCTTTGAGTTTAATTGGTTATCATATGTAAATAAATTGCATGGAAAAATTCTCGTGCTTGGTAATTTTCCCTGGGTGACTAGTTCGCAACAGGGAGGAATTGGTGGCACAAACCTACCCAAAAAAAGTAATTTTCAAAATCACAGAGGCTTGGACGCTATAACTGGTAAGAGTAACTTTGATATTTCCGAATGGATGCTAATTCAGTCTATACAATGGCTACAAGGGCGTAATGCTTACCTAGCAATGCTTTGCAAAACTTCCGTTTCCAGAAAGTTATTGGGCTACCTTTATTCTAATAATCTTAATTTGGCTGACTGTGCAAGTTATAGCATAGATACAAAAAAGTATTTTGATGCATCTGTGGACGCCTGTCTATTCTTCTGTAAATTTGATTCAACCTCTAAAAACTACTGCTGTAATGTATTTAGTAGTTTGAGAAGCTCAGAATATTATACAATAGGTTATCGCCATAATCTCCTCATAAGAGATATAGTTTCTTTTGAAAAATTCAGTCAACTATATGATGTCAATCATCAAAAGAAATGGCGTTCTGGGATTAAACATGATTGCTCGAATGTCATGGAGTTGCGTAAAAATAATAATATTTTTGTAAATGGACTAGGAGAAACTGTTGATATTGAAGAAACTTATGTGTTTCCTTTAATTAAAGGTTCGGATGTGGCTCAAAATCGTATAAAAAATACTGATCGATATCTCCTAGTGACTCAGAAATTTGTTGGTGAATCAACTGACTCTATAAAACATTTAGCTCCTAAAACCTGGAGTTATTTAGAGTCTCATGCAAGTTATTTAGATAACCGCAAGAGTAAAATATACAAAAGTAATCCCAAGTTTTCTATCTTTGGTGTTGGTGCGTATACTTTTGAACCTTGGAAAATTGCAATTTGTGGTCTTTATAAGAGGTTAGAATTTCGGTTAATTAGCCATATAGTTAGTAAGCCTGTCGTTTTTGATGATACTGTTTACTTCCTGAGTTTTGATAATGAGGAGACTGCACACAAGACCTTTGATATGTTGAGTTCTCCATCGGTAATCAAGTTTTATTCATCTCTGATTTTTTGGGATGAAAAGCGACCAATTAAGTCCAGCATCTTAAACAGCTTAAACCTAACACTTGTAATGGAAAAGTTGGATGCAAAATACCTAAAAATGACAAGACTATGAGCAGGGACTGGAATTAGATATGTTGGTTTTTGCAATTCAACCACAGATGAACACAGATACGTAATGTTAACTTCTAACTAGAAATCTGTTAATTCTAAAATTCCGCCTGAATTTGTCTAACTACTGTCAGCGCTGAGTAACTGACCCCAGCTGTACCTTCTCCTGGATGAGTCGAGTCACCAACTAACCATAAATTCTGGATGGGTGTACGATTGGCAAAACCAAAGGGGCCAAAGGTGGGTATTCTTTGACCAATACCACCAACCATACCCCGATCGCGCCCTGTGTAATGAGCAAAGGTGCGGGGTGTAGCAGCTTCTACATGAATAATGGTTTCTGGTTTGAGGTAGAAATATTGGCCAAGACGAGCGATCGCATCTTCTGTATACTGTTGTTTTAACTGTTGATAATTCTCACCTTGCCACCAGGGTGTAGGATCGACAAATGATGAAGCGATAATTGTGGCTTTACCTTCGGGAGCGCGTCCATCTCCGGGGTGACTCACGGAAACAAACAAAGAATTATTTTCACCAATCGGGCCGTTAACATCATACAAAAATTGTAAATGGGGGGGACAACCGGGGGGAATAGCACTTATATCTACCCCTAAATAAACCACAAAAGCTCCCGAAGCTGGGGGTAATTTTTCCACACGCTTTTGATAACCAGCAGGGGCTTTTTCTCCCAATAGTTGCACTAAATTTTGCACTGTGACGTTAGCAACTACATGATCTACTACTTCTGTCCAGACTTCACCTGTTTTCTGGTTTCTAATGACTACAGCATTGGCTTGATCATTTTTTACCTGAATTTGTTCCACAGTATGGCGCATTAATAACTTACCACCATCTCGTTCTAAGGATGTCACCAGGCGATCGCTGAGTACCTGCATACTACCCTGGAGATGGAATAATCCTTGGGGTAATTGAGAGACACTCAACGCCGTTGCAGCATAGAGTAAAGCTGTCTCCTCCGCACTCACCTGGGAATACAGTTTTAATTGCAAATCTAAAAACGTCCTCAGACGCTGGTCCTTACCCAGTCCATAAAACCTTAAAGCATCACCCACAGTAAATAATGTATAGGGTACTGTAATGAATGTACTAGGACGCACCGCTTGAGCTAGTTGCCATAAATCCCACAAATTACGCGGTGGTAATACTGGGTCACGCCCTTGAAATTGCCAACTAGCCTCAAATAACACAGACATCATCTGCCAAAAAGGTTCGCTACCGGGAAACTGTCTTTGGCGTTCCTCTTGCCATTTCTGGGGGTCACGCCAAACATTAATCGGTGTACTTTCTCCGGGTAAATACACAGCACAAGCAGGATCACAGGGTGTCGCATCTGGTAAGTCTATAGCTAATTCCGAGAATATGCGGTGATGAATTCCCCCCGGTTCTAACCCAGCAACCTGAGTCGCCCCCACATCAAAGGTAAATCCTTGACGTTTAAATGTAGAAGCACAACCCCCCGGAACTAAGGCCTGGTCGAGAACTAAAACACTGTAACCCCGATGGGCCAATAAAGCCGCCGCAGTCAGTCCGCCTATACCTGCACCAATAACAGCAACGCGGGATTTAGTTTTGTGACTAGAAATATTGGTCATTGATATTTATCTTTATAATTCTTAATATTACTACTTATAATTTTACTTCATCTGCGAAAAAAAAGCCGCGTGAAATTCATCACCTAAACAGTTTCCTCAAGATACAGATGAAAATTAGTAGATAAGATGAAAGAGTAAAAAGCTGTGACTCTCCTACCACCCATGACCTCAACTCTGGCAAAATTCCCTCGGATAAACGCACCCACACTCCACCAATTACCCAATGGTTTAACCATAGTCGCAGAGCAAATGCCAGTAGAAGCTGTAAATCTCAGCTTGTGGATCAAAGTAGGCTCGGCGGTAGAATCTCATAGGATTAATGGCATGGCTCACTTTTTAGAGCATATGGTTTTTAAAGGCACCGACCGATTAGCAAGCGGTGAGTTTGAACGTCGAATTGAAGAACGGGGTGCTGTGACTAATGCAGCCACTAGCCAAGATTACACTCATTACTACATAACCACTGCTCCCAAAGACTTTGTAGAGCTAGCGCCATTACAAATAGATGTAGTCCTTAATGCCAGTATTCCTGACGATGCCTTTGAACGGGAGCGTTTAGTGGTTTTAGAAGAAATTCGCCGTTCTGAAGATAATCCCCAGCGGCGGACATTCAGAAGAGCAATGGAGACGGCTTTTGAGCATTTACCTTATCGCCGTCCAGTATTGGGACCAGAAGGGGTAATTTCTCAACTGCAAGCCCAACAAATGCGCGACTTTCACGCAACTTGGTATCAACCCCAGTCGATTACCGCTGTGGCTGTGGGTAATTTACCCGTAGAAGAATTAATTGCAACTGTAGCTGAGGGATTTAGTCATAGTCAACACAGAACAATTAATACTCAAGAGTTAAGAGTTAATCCTGAACCTGCGTTTACAGAAATTGTGCGTCGGGAATTTGTCGATGACAGTCTTCAGCAAGCACGTTTAGTCATGGTGTGGCGGGTTCCAGGGTTGGGACAGCTAGATGATATTTATGGGTTGGATGTTTTGGCGGGTATTTTGGGACATGGACGCACATCCAGACTGGTGCGAGATTTGCGGGAAGAACGGGGACTGGTAAGTTCTATTAGTGTTAGTAATATGACTAATCAGTTACAAGGGACATTCTATATTACCGCTAAATGTGCTGTGGAAAATTTACAAGCTGTGGAGGAGGCGATCGCCCAACATATCCGTATACTACATACAGAGTTAGTTTCAGAAGCAGAAATTGGTCGGGTGCGGCGGCGGGTAGCCAATAGGTATATATTTGGTAACGAAACCCCAAGCGATCGCGCTGGTTTATATGGTTACTATCAATCTATGATAGGAAAGTTAGAACCTGCTTTTAATTATCCCTATCATATTCAATCGCAAGATACCACTGACTTAATGCGATCGGCAAAACAGTATCTTTCTCCCGATGCTTATGGGGTAGTGATCTTAAAACCCTACTAATTTCAAAATGTGGACTGAAATTGATACCCATATTAGCCAAGTCACCGGCAAAAAATTTCAAACTCAGCGCCAGCGAGGTGTTAGTGGTGGCTGTATTAATCAAGGTTATGCTATTTCTGATAGAGATTTAACTTACTTTGTGAAGCTAAATCAAGCATCTCAAGTGGGGATGTTTGAAGCTGAGGCCCTGGGCTTACAGGAAATACTAGTTACAAATACCATTCTTGTACCTCAACCCATTTGTTGGGGTACTGCTGGTAACTATAGCTACCTTGTCTTGGAATGGCTGGAAATGGGAGGCGGTAACGGTAAATGGGAAGAAATGGGGCGCAAACTAGCCGCGATGCACAAAGCCATTAGTAGTAAAGGTTTTGGATGGAAAATTAATAATACTATCGGTTCCACACCTCAAATCAACAGTTGGACGGGAGACTGGGCAGAATTTTATACCAAATATCGTTTAAATTATCAATTTCAATTAGCTAGGCGACGGGGGGGTAGTTTTCCTCAACAAGATGGACTACTGGCGGCTATTCCTGATTTATTAGCCGGTCATCAAGTAGAACCATCCTTAGTACATGGTGATTTATGGGGTGGGAATGCTGGTTTTACTGTGTTAGGAGAACCTGTGATATTTGACCCAGCTACTTATTTTGGCGATCGAGAAGTTGACATTGCCATGACAGAATTATTTGGTGGGTTTCCCCCTGGGTTTTACCAAGGTTATAACCAAGTGTTTCCTTTACAGCCAGGTTATCAGCAAAGAAAAACCCTCTATAACCTCTATCACATTCTCAATCACTTCAATTTATTTGGCGGTGGTTATGGTTCTCAAGCCAATCGGATGATTGCGCAGATTTTAGGATAAATTTCACTGGAGAGTCGAAGACCGCTGAAGGTGGGGATGATGTTATGGGAGTGGGATTTAACTTGTGGTTTCAATATCGTATAACTTGCAGAGGTTGCGAACTTTTTCCTTGAGGCGATCGCGCACATTCTCAGGTAGAATTACTACACAGTCTGGACCGTATTGCATCACCTCCCGGCTAAACCAAAAGGTATTTGATACCGTCCTCACAACTCGGCGAACCCCTGGCTGATCTGCTAACCATTCATTGATGTGATCTTCCGGTTTTGCTTGATAACCAAAAGCCAAGCCGCCAAATATATGTATTTCCACCTCTATTGTATCTAACTGAGAATGCCAATTACCAGGGATGGAGGTTACAGCCGCATCTGTAATTCTATCTAAGCGTAAAGTCCAGTTATGAATCAGCTCAGGGATATCAGAGTTTCCTTCTGTTTCCTCACACCAGCAGTTAAGATATTGGCGCTTTTCCTGGGGGGTAATCCGAGCATGGCGCACCGTAAAATTCAGTACGCGCCCTGCTGCATCTTGGTAGGAAAGCTGAAATGGTTGCTGTCGCAGGATGTAGTTATCTATTTGTAACCGCCAAGGTGGGGGGAGATTTTCTAAAAAAGCTTGTATTTCCGTCCGCAATGGTACTGACAGTTCGCTGCGTTCTAGAAGCAAGTTAGCAATAATTTGGGCTTGTTCTACTTGTCCAATGTCGGTTAATGCACCTATACACCGATGTAATGCTCGAATCCTGTCTTCTGTCCAATTGTTATTGTTACCAATGCGTAACTTACGTTGGGCTATGGCTTCTATGAGCTTGGATATGTTCGGGCGATTTCCCCACATCATACCAAATTGCAGAGCTATGGCTTCCAGTTCTGCTTTATCCCGCTCCTTTAAAGACAGAGTTATAGACTGACCTTTCCGACTCATATTTGTACGGACACTTTTATCCAGATATATCTTGCTAACATCTATTTTGCATGGCATGATCAGAAATAACAACAGTTTACGGACACTATTTAAGTGAATGTCGGCAGATTGGAAAATTACTCTCAAGCCTGTTTATTCTCAAACCGTCCCCACACCTGACGGCGTGAAATTACCTGAAAATTGGTCACTTTCTTGGCATCAATTAGCTACCTTAGAAGCACTACGGGATTCAAATATTGACGTAGTGTTCAACACAGCCATGACAGGGGACGGTAAAAGTTTAGCGGCTTATTTAGAAGTGATTCAAGGTCAATCTTCCGCCATTGGACTTTACCCAACTAACGAACTTGCACGAGACCAAGAAACACAAATTAGAGGATATATTGCCCAACTTCAACCAGAAAATGAGCCGCGTGTAGCCAAATTAAGCGGGGCTGACTTAGAAATCTATGCTGAAAATGAAGGACTAAAAAAAGCGGCCGCGATTGCAACTCTCGCAAATCAAAGAGAAGTATTACTGACTAATCCTGATATCTTTCACTATTTGCATAGAGGTGCTTATATAAGTCCGGTTGATAGCCCAGATAAATTATGGGGTAGCATTGATAAAGATTTTGGCTTATTTATTTTTGATGAATTTCATGTTTTTACAGCCCCCCAAATTGCCAGTGTAATTAACACAATGTTGTTAATTCGCTGTACAAATCGGCGTAAAAAATTTCTCTTTCTCTCAGCTACACCAGATCCAAACTTAATTAGCAGACTGCAACAGGCAGGATTTCGCTGTCAATTTATCAATCCCATTGCCGAAAATAAATATCAATTTCCTGCCACACAACAAGAAAAACAGCAACTACAAACACAGGGCTGGCGACAGGTAGCCAGAACAATAACCCTCAATTTTATTCCTTTAGAACCTAGTTCTAAAGCTTCGGAAAATTGGCTCAAAGAAAATAGGGAGTTAATTTTATCTCAGTTTAAAAATTATCCTGGTAGTAAAGGAGCAATTATTCTCAACTCCATTGCAACAGTCAAGCGTTTAACGGCATTTTTTCAGGAATTTTTGCAACCTTATGATCTAACAGTAGGAGAAAATACAGGGCTTTCTGGAAAGGAAATAAAAGAACGCAGTCTCATGGCTGATTTAGTTATCGGTACCAGCACAATTGATGTAGGGGTTGATTTTAAAATCAATTTTCTGATGTTTGAATCATCAGATGCAGGTAATTTTATTCAACGGTTGGGGCGGTTAGGTAGACATGATGGCTATGAGAAAGATGGTCAAATGATTAAGTTTAACCACTTTACAGCTTTTGCTCTTGTGCCTAACTTTTTAGGAGAACGTTTATTTCAGGGAGATTCACCACCCTTACAGGTAGATGGTACGTATGAGCGCCCATTTTTTCACAGCATAATTAATGATAACTATAGAAAAATCAATGATTTTAATGGTTATTATCGCCGCTGGGGTACTGTACAATCATTTTGGCTATGTTACCAATTGAGCGATCGCACAATTAAACAACAGTATGCCCAAAGCCGACAACAATTTCAAACAGCCTGTGAGCAAGTATTTAACAACAGCCTCAAATCCATAGCTGAAGATATTAAGCAATGGGCGGGAGACTGGAAAGCAATCTCAGGTAAATCAGGTAATCCCATTGCTGAAGAAGCTGCTAGTTTTCGGGGTTCTAGTCCCTTGCAATGTGGGTTGTATGACTTAACGGAAGAAAACCCAGCAGACAGGTTTAAAACCTACGATTTACCAGGTATTTTGAGCAATTTAGACATTGAAATGTGGACAGAGGCAGGATTTATGCGGACACTCGCAGAAACCGCACAACGCACAGAGCAACCCATAGCCAAAGGTAGATTTGCTCATTGTCTCGCATTTATTAAGTTGCGTTCCTACCGTGAGGAACGACTGAACTGGAAATTTACCTATCCGGGAGACTTACAACCAATAGCGGAGACTGGGAAAGTTCAGGTTTTAACTGGGGTGGAAATTTCCCAACCCGACAATAAATGGATCAGTGCAATTAACAAACGCCTGAAAACACAGGGTTTAGTTGCTGACATCATTCGTAGACCCGTGTCAGAAGTGCGGATGCGGTTACGACTACCAATGCACTTTCAGATTTACCCCATTTGCGACCAGTACAGCGTTCATGATGCTACTGCACCTTATGCGATCGCTTTTGGTCAGTCAGCACTGTTGCTAGATACCCTCACCTATACGCCCATAACTTGAAAAGCAAAGGAGATGAAATATGGATTGTTTAAGGTTTCTATCCCTGATAGGGATTGTTGAGAAAAAAAGCTTACGGTTTTAAGCACAGACTTATTCTTTTCAATCCCTAATAGGGATTAATTAAGTGGTTACGTGCTCGTAAAGCTTTATCTGATGGAAGTATTTCATAGTCAGGTTGAATATGTCAAGAGCTTTTAGTGTTGAATACGTCTAAGCTTATTAAAATCAGAAAAATTCCTTGACAACAGGTTTCGTTTTATGTAGGTTCAAAACTATACAAATGCTGATGCGTAAATATGTCCAGTATTTGGGCTGCCATGACCATAGGTGTTAAGGAGTATGATATGCCCGTCAAATTAAAAAACCTTGAGAAATTAATTGCAATTCTTAAGGATGGTAAATGGCATTCTAGCGATGAGCTAGCAGCAAATGTGAGTTTCCGATTTGGACACACCATATTTGAAGCTCGTAGAAAAGGCTACCTAATTGAAAAAAAACAAGTTGCTCATAACCAATTTGAATATAGGTTATTAACCGAGTAACCAATGTCATAGACTATCCGATAATTTCTCTACAAGAGGAAAGCACCAGCTTGCGGTATTAAGCTCAGGCGTAAGCAATCTTAATCCCCAACAGCTTGGCTGATGCTTGAATAAGTCACTTAAAAAGCCACATCTTAAGACAGTAAGTTTTACTCCAGCTTTCCTCTTCACAAACTATAAAACCCAATCAGTAATATCTTCCTTACCTGCAACCAATAATTAGTCAATTTGATTATTTGTAGATCATGAATAAAAAAACTCAAGCCATTGCAGACAATCAGCAACTAGATTTATTTGACAATCAAAATCAAGAACTAGAAGAATTAGACGATGATTTGTTTAATCAAGACTTTGGTTTTGATGGTGATTCTTCAGACCGTACCATTGAAACTCAGGGTGAATTACTCACACTTAAACTATTGCGAGAAGCAATTCAGGCGGAAAATCCTCATGACCCAGTAATGGCTGATTTCGCTGAGTATGTTTTACCCAACCTCCTAAATATAGCCATTGGTGTTACAGCCAAAGGCGGTAAATTCTTTGATGAAATTGACCACGAGCGAGCAGTAGCAGGTAAAACTAAAGTTCGGCGAGATAATGCTGCTGACCAATCATTGAATACACATTTACTCAATGGTTTATTTCCGGCTAACTTAATTGAAAAGCGGTTACAACAACTTGATACCACAGTCCGAAGACTCGTTAAAGAAAAAGAACGCCGATTAGTAATTGCAGGCTTTATTTTACATGACTTTGAAAAATTTCCCGATGTCCCAGCAGACTGTCGCCAGTTACCCGTAAAAGAACAGCGCCAAATTATTGATCAAAAAATTCACCAGTTAGGACTTGATAAGTTTATTAACCCAGATAACTGGGAAGCCTATCAGCAATATTTAGATGATTTATTGTGCATAGCTTATAATGCACAACGACGCTGGGATACTAACTGGAATTTTTCGGAATTTGGCTTAAATCCCGTTCTCGAAGATCGCACTATTAAAAGTTTGTGTTATTTAACTTGTTTGGCTGATTCCCTGGCCTCAATTGTCAAACATCCCCAAGATGCGGAACATAACCGACTCAAAGAGATTCTGCATAAATTAAGTGATGGAAAACTAAAATTTACCTATCACAGTATTGCTGAAAATAGAGGTGTTTTAACTAACGTAGTTAATAATGCTTTAATTGACGATCATACCAGTGTGAACACTTATGAAAACATTTACTATCAACCTTTACTGTATTTACCCACAGGTGTAATTTATCTAGCATTGCGTAATGCACCGCCCATTACTAAAGAAAATTTATCAGACCGTGTAGTTAATAGTATTAAGTCACTGTGTGCAGGTCAACTGCGTCTGCGACAAACAGGATTTAGTCGAGATGGTAAAGGGATGAAATATGCGGAATATTACAATTTATTCTTTGAGCATTTAGGTTTAATGCAAGTAGCTTTAGATGCTACATTAAGGATATTAAACTCTAATAAATCTTCTGTTGCTCAAAGTCGCAGTGAAAATCTGATTAAATTTCAGCAACAAAATGTTTTATCTGCTGACCATGACCTCACATTTAAAGATGATATCCGCATCGACCAAATAGCGGAATTTGGTGATTTAGTCACCCGTAAGATTTGGGAAGAGACCGTTAAGCGCATTGATGCTGCGAGAAAGAAAGATAAAAAACTACCAGCATTACCAGATTTAGACTTAACCCACAAAGTCGCGGAGTTGTGGAATTTAACAGCATATTTACCCGCAGTTCGGGAAATTCAACGCATTAACGAAAGTCTGAAGGAAAATAAGTTAAAAGGAAATACTGGGGGAGTACCTTATGAATGGTATTATTTAGCGGCTAAATATTTAGAATCTCATCCGGGGATTGAAAACATCCGCGAAATTTGTCAGCAAATTATCGATTACTTATCAACCTTGATTTCCCCGCTGATTTCTGAGTATGAATTACCCGATGGTTGGGAGGATTTAAGACTGTGGGTAAATCGCGTCGTCATGTTGCCAAATAGCAAGCAACAAGTATCACCTGTAGCTGAAAGTCAGACATTTTTAGACGAATTAAATAGTTACAATGCTGCTAAAAAATCAGGAAGAGGAAAGCAACTTATTTGCTCAATTTCTCATTCAGCTTACACCGTGACTGAGCAAATGGAATCAGCAGTTTTATTTACACCCCAAGTTTATACAAATAAACAAATGTTGGGGGGTTCCAACGCCAAGCGGAACATTTCCAGTATTGCGGGTGTGGAAATGATGCTCAGGCAAATTTTGATGAATCAAACTCAAGCAGTTGGTAAACGATTTGAAGAGGGAAAATACCGCTATCTCTATTTTTACCCAACTTATTATTTCACCCCAGAAACTAATAAGTTTTTACAGAAAGCATACAATGGTATTGCTCAAACTCGCTTTGATACTACCATACGTAATCATTTCATCAGCAAGGATTTACAGGCAAACTTAGAAAAAGCAAATTATCAAAAGGTAGATAGCTTCATCATTGATGAACATATCCAGGCTGGAAAAAACCGCACATTTAAGCTTTCTTATCCTGAAGATCAACCCTTAACATTTTATTTTATGGCACTCCCCCCAGGAAAGGATAGCACCGACACTGAATCTTGGATCATGCCGAGTTGGTTAGCCTTTGCTTTTCCCATGATTCTAGATGTAAAAACAGTGGTTTCTGAGTCGCCAATTCCACCTTTTAATGATGGTGCTGAATTTGAGGAAAGCGTTTTCTTAGATAGTGCGCCCCATGCTTTCCGTGCCTTAGTCAAAAGGGATAGATTCCGTCTTGATTACATTTTAGAAGGTTGGGAAGAAAACAGTATTGAATACCCAGCACCATTAAATGTGTTAACGGCGGCTTATGCTATTCATTTAGATGTCAACGCTAAACAAGGTAAAACTGGTTACGATGCGAATTGGGGTAAATTTGCAGAACTATCTAAGGATTTTGAAACCAGTCCTTTGTATGTTTTTGCTTATCTCAATCGCTGGGTGCGTAACCAAGGAGTAGAAACAGCCCGAATCGAAAAACTTAGGCTTTATACCTATCATTTTTACCCTTGTTTTGACCCTCATGTGAAATTTGATCAAAATATGGAGCAGTTAATTGTGGGAGAACAATCAAGCTTAAATCATCCGCAAAAATTAACAGATTTGTACCGGAAATTTTACCGCGCTAATAAGCGTTATAACCCTAAATCTAATGCTGTGTTGAAACCCATAGATATGGCATCTGAAACTATTCTTAAAGCTGAGTCTAGTGTTTTTCAGGGAGAAACATTAGTAATGGCGGTGGCTGCGGAAGTGTTTAAACTCATGGACCGTGTTCATGCTTCTACTGCTGAAGGACGTTGGGTAACTAGTAACCGTGAACAAGAACGCCAAGCTGTTGTAGATTTTTCCAGATATTTTGTTCAGGAGGTATTTGAGAAATCATTTGCAGGCGATCGCGCTCGTTTAGCAGGTCGTCAAATCAATTTAATTCGAGATACTTGTGAGTTCCTTTACCGCCTTGCAGATGACAAAGAAAACGCCGAAAAATATCCCGAAAAAGATGATGTAAATGAGTAATTAGATATTTCCATTAACCCAATTTCTAACCCAATATCAAACACATTCAATTCTCTGGAGAGATTAATCATGTCATTGTTGAAAACAGTTCCTTCAAAACTATTCCAAGCTGCAATTCCCTACAAACCCATGGGAAAATATGCCCATTTTCTCACTGTCCGCATTACAGAATCTTATCCACTTTTTCAAACAGATGGAGAATTAAATAAAGCCAGGGTGAGAGCTGGAGTGAGAGATAAAGCCACAATCAGCCGTTTATCAATGTTTAAGCGCAAACAATCTACCCCAGAACGTTTAGTTGGTCGGGAATTACTGCGTAACTACGGCTTGATGACTGCGGAGGAATGCGAATATAACGTTAATTTCGCTATGGATAATCCTGATTGTATTATTTACGGTTTTGCCATTGGTGACTCTGGTTCGGAAAAATCTAAGGTAATTGTAGATACAGCATTTTCAATTACCCCTTTTGATGAATCCCACGAAACTTTTACCCTCAACGCCCCCTTTGAAAATGGTACAATGGCATCCAAGGGGGAAAATGGTTCTAAACCCGGTGAAGTTACCAGTCGTATTAATCAGCAAGACCATATTAGACCGCAGGTTTTCTTCCCTAGTATTGTCACCCTCAAAGACCCTACAGAGGCGAGTTTCCTTTACGTTTTTAATAATATTCTCAGAACCCGCCACTATGGAGCGCAAACCACCCGTACAGGTCGCCTGCGTAATGAGTTGATTGGTGTTGTATTTGCAGATGGAGAAATTACCAGTAATCTCCGTTGGACTCAAGCAATATATGACCAAATGAAAGCCCAAAATACCATTCATCCTCCTGAACCTTTGGATGAGGATGATGTAATTACTGCTGCTAAAAGTGCAATTGAGGCTTTAATGGCTGATGAATTTATTGTACATACTGATTTTATTGGTGATGCTTTTTCACCTCTGCTACAGGAAGTTAAGACCCTTACAGGTACAGAAACAGGAATTAAAGCAATTTTAGAGAAAGCTGATGGGGAAGCCAAGGATTATGCTAAAAAGCACATTAGCAAAAAGAAAACAAGTGCTAAGGCTAAGTAACCTCTATGACCATTATCTATCAATGTCAATTGGAACTACATGATAGCCTGTATTTTGCCACCCGTGAAATTGGGCGACTTTACGAAACAGAGCCAATAATTCACAATTACGCCCTCTGTTACGCACTGGGTTTAGTTGATAGTGAAATCCACTCTACTACCGTAGCTGATGAACACTCCTATCGCTACTTTAGCCAGGAACAAGTACCAAAATATGAGGAGCATTTAATACCACTCAACCAGCAGAAAATTTACATTACTCCCGCTAGGGTTTTGCATCATTCCGCCATTCTCAACACCTGGAAGTATGCTAATAATAACTATCATGTCGAGATGGAGAAAACCCAAAAGAATATCCCCAGTTTTGGTAGAACTAAAGAAATTGCACCAGAAAGTCAATTTGAATTTTTCCTAATTGCTGAAAAACCAATTAAATTACCAAAATGGATCCGCTTGGGTAAGTGGATGAGTAAGGCTGAGGTGACAGTTACGGAGTTACATAACTCTCACACTACTGAGGGTTTATTTACTTGTAAATATCCTTTAAACCCTTTAGATGTCATGTTTACTAATCAAGTTATTAGCTATGATGTAGTAAATATGCCTCCTGTTAGTCTGATTCAAAATCTGCAAATGCGAGGTTTATACTATTACTTTGATGATATCCCAGGGTTAAAGCTTCCCGCTCGCATGGAATACCGTTTTGGGAGTTAATCAAGGTCGGTTTTAGCAATATGGAACCACAGATATATACAAATAAACACAGATGATTTATCTAATGTGGTTCCTAATTTTACTTTCTATCGCTTTTTAAACTCACGGTGAAATACTTTCAACAACAGCATAACGCTTTCCCAATGGAGTATCTCAATAACCTATGGGGAGAAATTCAGGCTTGTTCTTACTTTGCGATCAATAACCTTAACCGCGATTTTGTCGCCACTAAGGGATTTTCTCTAGTGTTTAGGCGATCGCACATCTCCACTGTAGAACAAAAATTCCCCTACTTCAAGCCCTACTTAGATTTGGCTCTCCAACCTAGTTGTAATGCTTTTTACCTCAATCCCTTACAGCTTCAACAAGGTTCCCGTGTAGACCCCCACATTGACCGCTCCTTGCGTTCTTACTGCAAAACCATAGAACCACCTATGTTTGTGAGTGTTCTGTATGTACGCTTACCTGAAGATATGGTAGGGGGAGAACTAGTACTCAAGTCTCATAAACGCCAACTGGGACAAATTAAACCCCAGGTGAATACTTTACTTTACTTCCAAGGTGATTTGACTCACTCCGTTAACGCAGTGCAAACCCCAGGAAGTCGGTTGAGCTTGGTTTGTGAACAGTATAGTTTAAGTCAATCTGAACTAGCAGAAATACCAGACTTTACCATTGAATCAAGAGCTACCAAGTCTAGCACAAAAAAACGCAAGTAAAACGCCCCAATAAAACAGCAAAGTAAATTGTTGAGTTTTTATTGACTTTGGCTATATCTCCCAATTACAAATTACCTTTACCTCACCCCTCCCCACCAAACACAAAATATTCCTAACTATTAAATATGCCTCATAGCTTAATTCTTAATCTACTTCCTTTGTCGCCTATCCCTCCCCAGTTTCTCACAGGAAGACATCTGCACGCACTATTTTTAACCCTTGTCAGTTCCGTAGACCGCACATTAGGCGATCGCCTACATAATCCTAGTGCTGATAAAGCCTTTACCCTCTCACCCCTACAAACTAATTTCCTTCAGGGAACTAGAGGAATGTCTAAACTACAACATACACATCAAGAAGCCATCCCCCCAGGAAAGCCTTGCTGGTGGCGCATCTCCCTGTTAGATGACACACTCTTTAGTCAACTTACCCAACTCTGGCTCAATCTTAACCCCAATCACCCTTGGCATCTAGGCCCCGCTGACTTGTATATTACCAGCATTCAAGGTACACCCCAATCTACCCAGCCTTGGGCTAATACTATACCCTATAGTCAATTATATCAGCAAGCCAGCGATCGCTATCGCAATGTTCACTTTACTTTCTCCACACCCACCGCTTTCCGTCAAGGAAAATATGACAGCACCCTCCCCACCAGAGAATGTATCTTTAATTCCCTACTTTCTCGGTGGAATAAATATAGTGGAATCGAAATTAGTCAACTTGTCCTAGAGTCAATATTCCCCTCATTCTTCAACATTCGTACAGAAATTGTCGCAGACTCTCGTAGTAAATTTATTGGATTTGTAGGAGAAGTGAGCTATCAACTCTTAGGAGAAATTGAACCTATAGAAATCAAAAAAATTAACGCCTTAGCTGATTTTGCCTTATATGCAGGGGTAGGACGGAAAACACCAATGGGTATGGGGATGATGCGGCGAACATATCAATCAAAATTAACCAAAAATTATGAATAATAATACCGAATATATCCAGATTGCGGCCTTGAACCAATACGCCTATTGTCCTCATCGCTATTGATTGATTTCGGTGGTTGAGCGAAGTCGAAACCACGATCCCCCCAATAGTCTCTAAAATCTCTTGCGGTTCTCTTAACCTCGACTTCCTCCCCCTTATATTGTTCCCTTCGACTTCGCTCAGGGAACATATTGATTTCGGTTTTGCTCCTACTATCAAATATTGTTTTACCCCACGCTAACCCTCCCCTTGTAAGGAGAGGGGACTGGATTTAATCAATTAAATGGGGTGAAGATGTGATGAAAATTACGGCTGAAAAATTATCAAACAACCTCTAACATTAACCAACTATCTCAGGCGATCGCATCCTTAGAAAAAGCCACATCAATTAATTCCATCAGAGGTTATGAAGGTGCAGGAAGTGCAGCATATTTTGGCTGTTTTAATCAATTGATTCGCGTCGATAACTTTAGCTTTTCCACCCGGAACCGTCGCCCTCCCACAGACCCGGTTAACTCACTCCTGAGTTTAGGTTATTCCTTACTCCGCCACGACATCCAAGCAGTTTTAAATATTGTCGGCTTTTACCCTGGTTATGAAATAAATTAAACCTTATGTTTGTAGTTATTTCCTACGACATACTAGAAGATAAACGCAGCAATAAAATTCACAAAATTCTTAAATCCTATGGACAGTGGATGCAGTATTCTGTATTTGAGTGCGATTTAACCCAGACTCAGTATGCTAAACTGCGATCGCGTTTATCTAAAGGGATTGAAACCATCATCCATTGCCATCGCTCTTGTACCTCTTCTTTGTGTGACAATTACCTATAATCCCTATCAGGGATTGAAACTTGTCCCCTCGTATTACAAGGGGAGGGCTGGGGTGGGTTTATGTTACAATCACCTACAATCCGTGACCAGAAGGTTGCAAAAAACCTAAGAAAATCAGATATCCAGATTAAAAACTACTTTCAACAATCGGAACTATAGGCTCAAATGGTGGAGGCTCAGGATTAAGTAACTGCTCCCAATTCTTAATTTGCTGCTGCGCTGTATTATAAGCAGAACTACCTCGGGGAATTAACTTCGCCGTCTCAATCGCCCTGGCAAGATTAGAATTACTCTGAGAATTAGCAATGCTTAATAACTGCTGACTCCATTGGTTAACGGCAAAATTCACATCCATCCGTAAAGTGCTACTTCTGGGAACACGATTCGCTATGGCGATCGCTTGAGATAAAGCTTCTGGCGTACCCCCAGCTGCTACCTGTTGCGCCCTAGCCCAGTTTTCTCTAGCACGGATTTGTCCTTGCCAATTACGTATATTGTTCCTAGCTTCCCTAGAAAGCGATCGCCCCGATGATGCAATCGGTTGTATTGTATTAATAGCAGCAGTAAAATTACCACCTTGGGCTAACATTCTGGCTCTATCTAAATATGGCTGATCTTGTGTGCGCTCAATGGTATCTGTCCACTGCCTAATTCTGCTCTGTGCCTCAGAATACAAGGCCCGACCCTCACGGATTTGTCTAGCTTGAGATATTGCGGCTTGCAAAGCATTAATATCATTTGAAGGCCATGCTAATTGTTGAGCCCGTTCTAAAATCGGTCTATCTTCAATAGTCTGAACTTGGTCACGCCAACGGTTAATCTCCGTCCTCGCTTCCGCAGCCCGGGGACTATTACCTGAAACTAACTGCGCTTCAGCAATAGCGGCTGTCAAGTCTTCGATTGTCCCTGGACTAGCAAGTGTCCTGGCTCTTTCCAAACGTGCCAGATCTTCAATTTCCACTTGCCAACTAGCAATTAACGCCTGTGCTTCACCATAAATTGCTCTGGAAGCATCAACTTGTTGCGCCTCAAAGATTGCTGTTTCTAAACCAGACACAGTACCAATCCATGCATTCCTTTTAGCCTCAGTTAAAGTAATAAAGTCTTTCACTTCTACCTGCAATTGGGCATTATCTGGGATTTGTCTGGCAATATCTATAGCTTTTCCCGCATCCCTCCTATCCAGGCTTGCTTGTGCCAAATCCAGCATTTTTCGCCCAATTTCAGGAATCAACTCTTGTGCTTGTTGATAAAGGTAGCTTTCCGGACTGAGGGACTCAGAAAGTTCAATCGCTTTTAATAAGTTATCTGAAACTCTGGTATTTGCTAAACGTTCCGCATTTGCTAACTTATCAGCATCTTCCCTTGTTGATGTAATTAATTTATCTAATTGATTATACTTAACGCCAGACCAGTACTCATTATCTACACCCATTAATTGAGCGGCTAGCATAGATGCTGATTGCCAACGCTGTTTTTTTAGTTCCTCTTCAGTCTGCTTATATATGTCTTCCGCCTGAGACCAAATTAACTCCCATTTACTAACTTGTTCATCTACTAATTTATAAGCTGCCAAATGTTTAGGTATCTGACGGACAGTAGCTATGGCATCCTCTAAATTACCTGACTGAAAACTCTCGTCTGCAATCCGTAAAATGTCTTTCGACCATTCGGCAACAAAACGGTTAACTTCTCCCGCCAATGGGTGATCCTCTGATATTTTACTCACCAAAGCGATCGCTCGCAGTAAATCATCCACATTTTGCCCAGCAGCTAACTTCTGAGCGCAGTATAACCTCACTGAAGCGCTGACAAAAGGTCGAGAAATTGCAGTACAAGTGGGACTACTTGGTAGTTTCAGCAACACTGTCATTGCTACGAACCCGATACTGCCAGGTATCAATGTTAATATTAATCCCCACAAAAACCAGTTTTTCATCCAGCCGGGGGATTTCCCAGACTTTTGACCGGGTACACTAGTTGCGGCTGACTGCTGATGTAAAGGTAATTCGTAACTGTCTTGTTGTTGTCGATTCACTGACTTAGAGGTTGAACCATTAGCCTGCACACCAAATGCTTGAGTTTCAGCGAATTGTGGCGTTGGGGATAACCTTATCATATCATCTGGCTCTCCTGCTTTAGATGGAGGCCAATTTTCTGGAATATCCCGCTGTGTCATCTCTCACACCAAAGTAGTTGAATAGTTAACTGTTCTATGCTGATAATTCCGATGCCGTCATAGTAACTCGTTGATAATTCCAAAGGTACCTGATTCAATATTCTCCGACCACAGATACCATGAAAATTATCATCTTTTTGTATTATTATACACTTGAACCAGAAACCGAAGATTCTGTTTCCAAATCAACAATTAATTTAGCTAGCTGATTGCTACTTGCTTGATAAACCTCGCCGCAAAACTCACAAGTTGCTTCTGCACCATTATCTTTAATTATCATATCTTGCAATTCCTCGGCTCCCAGCATTTTTAATGCTCCTAGTACGCGGTCAAAAGAACAACCACAGTGGAAGCGCAACATTTGACGTTCCGGAAATATTGACAGACCCATGTCTCCGAGTAAGTCATCAAAAATTTCTGGTAAAGTCTTACCAGCTTGTAATAATGGGGTAAATCCGGATAAACTAGATACACGAGACTCCAATGTTTCTACTAGGGCTTCATCTCTAGCAGCCTTCGGTAAAACTTGCACTAGCAATCCCCCAGCAGCAGTTACACCACTTGCTCCTACAAACACCCCTAAAACTAAGGCTGAAGGTGTTTGTTCAGAATTAACTAAGTAATGCGCCACATCATCCCCTATTTCCCCCGATACCAGCTCTACGGTACTAGAGTAAGGGTAGCCATAACCAATATCTCGCACTACATAGAGATAGCCCTTACCCACTGCACCACCAACATCCAACTTACCTTTTTCATTAGGAGGCAATTCTACAGATGGGTTGGCCACATAGCCCCGTACTGTTCCATCTAAACCAGCATCTACAAGGATACCACCCAGAGGACCATCGCTCTTGATGCGGACATTCACTCTAGAACCAGGTCGCTTCATACTAGAAGCCATCAACAAGCCACCCGCCATAGTCCGCCCTAGTGCTGCTGTTGCCACATAGGACAGCCCATGACGTTGCCGTGCTTCTTCTGTTAAACGATTAGTAATAACACCTACAGCACGAATACCACCATCGGCAGCTGTGGCACGAATTAATTGATCAGCCATGAAAAACCTTACGTTTCTTAATAAGCCTACATTCTCTATTTTAAGTAGAAAACGACTCTCTGATTACGCCCCGTCCCATGCAGAATATGATTGTATTTGCAATACTAGAACTACAATGCACCGAAATTCGGACTTAAACCTTAAATAATTATTAAGAAATGCTTGGTAATTTTCAAAAAAGTCAACTAAGAATAGAAATCACAGCCTCCGCCAGTGCAATTCGTAATAGTTTGCAACACCCCGATAAACTAGCCCAATGGCTGGTAGGACAAACTTTTACCCCAGGAATGCCAGAAGAACTGCACACTGGCTTTCAGTTTACAACCTGGACTGGCCCAATTGCAATTCATCATCAAGTAGATGTGGCGAAACCTAATTGTTTGCGGTTGCTACTTAGTGGAGGTATTGATGGCTTTCATGAATGGTACTGGGGAGAAGGTTGGGTTCAGTCCCGCTTGGAAGGGGTTTCAATTCTTCCTTTAAATCTAGGTCATACCCTAAGTTTGTTAAGTTTGCGGCAGTTTTTAGTCAATTAATTAATGCGAAAGAGGCCTTTAATCGCTTTTACACAAAAGCCCGTGATTAATCGCCTCCAGGAAAAACTGATCCTTAAATTTTACCCCATGTTCCTTAACTGCTTGTCAGGTTGGTTTCACCACGAACACCGAACAATTAGCCTCCTCCACTACTTGAGTGCTCACAGAACCCAAAACAATTCGCTTCATCCCAGTTAACCCGCGACTACCAATGATAATTAGATCCGCCTTGTAAATGTTAGCAAGACGAATAATTTCTTCGGCAGGATCTCCTGTTACCAATTCTAATTCACTCTTAAATGTTAATTTTTCCTTATAATTTAACAGTAGTTTTTCAATATGGAAATCAGGCAGGTTGGAAGATTCTCGATGATCGCTATCTGTGGATAGTTGCATCTTTGACTCTGGCGTGGGAAATACATGACACAGAATGACCTTGGTATCACCGGAAAACACCAAGTCATTTAAACTGTCAATGACTCGTTCTGCAATTTCCGATCCGTCAAGAGCTACCAAAACATTTTTTAGCACCACTGATCTCCTCAAAGGTATAACCCTTTAATATAATTCCCTGATACAAGTTATTGTCACTTATAACCCTGCTCTATTGTGGCTACTGAGTGACAATCTTTTATTGTGCCTCCACTGAGTAAGTTTTTACAATAGATTATCCAAAAAATCAACATTGATAATTACTCTTGCTGCTGAATTCTCCGTCGCACTGAATCTCTATGAGATGGTAGTCCTTCCATTGTTGCTAAAGCGTCAATTGCCCCAGCTACCTTTTCCAGTGCTCTCTGTGAGTATTGAATAATACTGGAATGTTTCAGAAAGGTTTCTACTCCTAAAGGTGAAGCATAACGAGCAGCACCGGAAGTCGGCAAGATATGGTTAGGCCCGGCCAAATAGTCTCCTAGGGCTTCTGGTGTTGAGTCCCCTAAGAATATTGCCCCAGCGTGGCGAATATCCGCAAGTAATCCCCAGGGATCTTGAACTTGTAATCCTAAGTGTTCTGGGGCAAATTCATTAGAAAATGCTGCTGCTGCCGATAACGATTCTACAACTACAATTAAACCATAGTGGGCGATCGCCTTCTCCGTGTCTATCCGTCGTGGATGATCTACTAACTGTCTTTCCACCGCTACTTGTACGTTTTTGGCTAAAGCTGTATCTGTGGTCAACAAAATCGCCGCCGCCATTGGGTCATGTTCTGCTTGGGCTAACAAGTCCACCGCCACATTTACAGGATTTGCTGTTTCATCGGCAATAATTAAAACTTCACTCGGACCGGCTAGGGAATCAATGCCGACAGTGCCGTAAACTAGTTTTTTCGCTAAGGTGACATATATATTGCCCGGACCGGTAATTACGTTCACTTTCGGAATCGTATCTGTACCATAGGCTAAAGCCGCGATCGCTTGTGCCCCTCCCACACGATAAATTTCTCTTATCCCCGCTTCTTGTGCGGCCACCAAAACAGCCGGGTTAATTGCTTTTCTGTTCCCCTGTGGTGTTACCATTACTACACGCGGTACACCAGCCACTTTAGCTGGAATAGCATTCATAAGCACAGTACTCGGATAAGCTGCGCGACCGCCATGAACGTATAAACCAGCACAATCTACCGGGATATAGCGTTTGCCCAGCACGACATCATCATCACCAAAGTGTACCCAACTTTTCGGCACACGCTGCCGGTGAAATGCTTCAATCTTGCAGCTAGCCAACTGAATCGCCTGGAGTAGCTCCCTCGATACTTGTTGGTAGGCTGCATCCATTTCCGAGCCAGTAACACGCAACTCCTCTGGTTTCAGGGTTTGGTTATCGAATTCAGCTGTATAATGCAAAACAGCTTTGTCGCCTTGGCGCTTCACTGCTTGCAGTACTTCGCGCACAGTTGCTTCTTTGTGAAGCACGTGTTCATCGTGAGTACGGTTGCAGATACGTTGCAGTTCTGATACAACATCTGCCTGCTGAGTAATGATTCGCAGCATGGAGTAAGGATAATGCCAAAATTTAGGATATTCCCGCCTGAGAATTAGTCTTAACTCTTCAACCATCAGGTTATCGAGATCGTCCTAACTCTCTTCTATAGCTTAACCTGGATTTTTTTTAATACTTCCAAGGCTACCAACAGTAGTTTTCACTTAAAGTCTAAGCCTAGCTTACTGGCTACTTTTCACCTGAAAAGACCACGGTGGTTTTAACCACTAAGTCGCTTCCCTCTCAGGGCTAAAGCCGCTGAGTTTCCCGCTTACCGCGATATTTTTATTAGTACCTTATCTTAACGCATTTTAGCCAATGAGTACACGCCAACGGTAAAGTTGTCAAGGATACTTTAATTGATCATCAGGCTTTGTGGAGTAACGCAGCAGACCACACTACCCCTGTCTGTTCCATAGTCGTAATCCTACTTGCCACTCTCTACTGCCCATAGCGATAGCGTGGCGTTAGCCATAGAAAAAGTTTTTTTTGATAAATTCTGACATTGGCAGTATGAGTGCTATATTAGTAAGTCTAGTAGTGTGTGTACATATTAATAGTATTTCTGGAATTGACCGTGGCGAATACAAAATCTGCTCTTAAACGCGCCCAAATCGCAGAACGCAATCGTCTGCGGAACAAAGCTTACAAATCAGCAGTAAAAACGCTGATGAAAAAATACTTTAGCGCTGTAGATGTCTATGCAGCTAATCCTAACTCAGATTTAGAGAAAGAGGTACAGGTGCGGCTGTCCGCGGCTGTCAGCAAAATTGACAAAGCGGTCAAGCGCGGTGTTCTACATCCGAACAATGGCGCTAGAAAAAAATCAAGACTGGCTCGGAAACTCAAGCCACTCACCCCAGCATCTGCTGAGTAGTTCAAGTGTATGGCTTACGCCACGCTACTCTATCAGTAATCAGTTACTCTGACTGATTACTGGTCAGGGAATCATAAAAACCGATCTAGCATCAGGGTAGCCCTTGGCGTTGCGACATAAGAACTCATGAGCAAAAAGGACAATGCAAGCCTCCCGCCCACGGGTGGTCTAATTTTGATTGATACTCACGTCCATCTGAATTTTGATACATTCAAGGGGGATTTAGAAACAGTGCGATCGCGATGGCAAGAAGCAGGTGTAGTGCGTCTAGTACATTCGTGCGTCGAACCGTCAGAATTTTCGGGGATCAAATCCTTAGCGCACCAGTTCCCGGAACTCAGCTTCTCCGTTGGTTTACATCCTTTGGATGTTGACAAGTGGGGGAGCGATACAGCCGCGCAAATCAAATCTTTGGCTAGTTCTGAAGCGAAGGTGGTAGCCATTGGGGAGATGGGTATGGATCTCTATAAGGCAGATAACTATGCAGCACAGCGCATAGTGTTTGAAGCACAATTGGCGATCGCCAGCCAACTCAATTTACCGGTGATTATCCATTGTCGTAATGCCGCGCCGGAAGTGAGGGAAATATTGCTACAGTGGCGGGAAAATAGGGGAGAAATCCCCAGAGGTGTCATGCATTGTTGGGGTGGAACACCAGAAGAAACTCAATGGTTTGTGGACTTAGGTTTCTATATTAGCTTTAGCGGGACGGTAACATTCAAAAATGCCAAAGCCATACAGGCTTCCGCCGCGATGGTCAGAGGCGATCGCCTACTAGTGGAAACAGACTGCCCATTTTTGTCCCCTGTCCCTAAACGGGGTGAAAAGCGGAATGAGCCAGCCTATGTCCGTTATGTGGCGGAAAAGGTAGCCGATTTGCGTGGGGAGACTTTAGAAGCCATTGCTACTCAAACTACTGAAAATGCTTGTAAATTATTTGGATTAGTGGGGGTGACCGGGTTCCCAGATGTGAAACATAGATATCACCTACCATAAATGGGGATATTACTAAAGCCGCCCCTGGTGAAATTCCTCCCTTTTTGTGTGGGAGGCGGCTCTGATCAAGGTCTAACTCCGGCAGGACAAAGTTATGCTAAGATGAATCCCTCCAAAACTTGAATAAGTCATAATCAAAAAAAAGGAAGGAATTACAAACTCTTAAGCTTGATTTTGTAATGTTATCAACTTGATCATCCTTCTCCTCTCTACAAGTGGATGTTCTGATTTTATGACTGGTTTAGCAGTTCGACTCTCACCGGTGACTTTGCTCAAAACAGCGCATGGAGCCATACTCAACCTATAGAAAATTGTTAAAAGTAAATCATGTCGCGTGCGATAGCGCCAGCGCTGCTGCTAAAGCAGGTCGCGTAGCGTGGCCTAGTCCATGGAAAAACGAGCAAAATAGAGCAACGAGGTGACAAATCAAACTTAACCAAGTACTATGCTGTTTACCTGTGTAGAAACAGACAACTGTAACTATAAACCGTGCATTGATCGCACCAAGAGAGCTTAGAGAAGTCTAGGCATATTCATGATAGCGTAGCGTGGCGTAGCGTGGCGTAAGCCATGGGAGCAAATTAATATCTGGATTTTAGCGCAGCCACAAGAGAAAATAAGGGCGATTAGCCCCTTGTCAAAAACTCTCTTTCTAGCTTAAATGGCAGGGTTTGTCTAAGTGTAGAAATAGATGGGATAAAGAAACAGGTGTTCCTAAGAGTGATAGACATATACGCCTAATTGGGGAACACGCAAAAACCAGACACTAGCAGCGTCCAATAAACAAATTTAACCAGGTTGACGAAGGTAAGGGCATGACTACAGATAAATATATGGAATCCGCCTTTTTATTACCCGACTTGATTGAAATCCAGCGCTCGAGTTTTCGCTGGTTTTTAGAAGAGGGGCTGATAGAAGAACTAAATTCCTTTAGTCCAATTACAGACTACACAGGCAAACTAGAACTACACTTTTTAGGACATAACTATAAACTCAAAGAGCCCAAATACAGCGTTGAGGAGTCAAAACGGCGTGACAGTACCTACGCGGTACAGATGTATGTACCTACACGTCTGCTGAACAAGGAAACAGGAGATATTAAAGAGCAAGAGGTATTTATTGGCGACCTGCCTTTAATGACAGACCGTGGGACATTTATTATCAATGGAGCCGAACGGGTAATCGTTAATCAAATAGTGCGATCGCCCGGAGTTTACTACAAATCAGAAATAGACAAAAACGGACGACGTACCTATTCAGCTAGCTTAATCCCTAATCGGGGGGCTTGGCTGAAATTTGAAACAGACCGTAATGATTTAGTCTGGGTACGCATCGACAAAACCCGCAAACTCTCAGCCCAAGTGCTATTAAAAGCCCTTGGCTTATCCGACAACGAAATATTTGACGCCCTGCGCCACCCCGAATATTTCCAAAAGACCATTGAAAAAGAAGGTCAATTTTCCGAAGAAGAAGCCCTGATGGAATTGTACCGGAAATTACGCCCCGGTGAACCACCCACAGTACTAGGCGGACAACAGCTGTTAGATTCCCGCTTCTTCGACCCTAAACGTTATGATCTCGGTCGAGTGGGTCGCTATAAACTCAATAAAAAATTAAGACTTTCTGTTCCTGACACCACCCGCGTATTAACTCCCGTAGATATTTTAGCCGCAGTAGACTATCTGATTAACCTAGAATATGACATTGGCAATATCGACGATATTGACCACCTAGGTAATCGTCGCGTCAGAAGCGTCGGCGAACTGCTACAAAACCAAGTAAGAGTCGGCTTGAACCGCCTAGAGCGGATTATTCGGGAACGGATGACAGTATCTGATGCCGAAGTTCTAACCCCAGCTTCCCTAGTTAACCCTAAACCATTGGTAGCAGCAATCAAAGAATTCTTTGGCTCTAGTCAACTAAGTCAGTTCATGGATCAAACAAATCCCTTAGCAGAACTGACCCACAAACGCCGCCTTAGCGCACTCGGTCCAGGTGGTTTAACACGTGAACGGGCTGGGTTTGCAGTGCGAGACATTCACCCTTCCCACTATGGCAGAATTTGCCCCATTGAAACACCAGAAGGACCCAACGCAGGGTTAATTGGGTCTTTGGCTACCCATGCGCGTGTTAACCAATATGGATTTTTGGAAACGCCATTTAGACCTGTGGAAAATGGGCGGGTACGCTTTGACCTACCGCCAGTTTATATGACTGCGGATGAGGAAGACGATTTACGTACAGCCACGGGTGATATACCATTAGACGACAATGGCTACATTAAAGGACCGTCTGTACCTGTGCGCTACCGCCAAGACTGGGCAACCACTACCCCTGAACAGGTGGACTATGTAGC
This sequence comes from Anabaenopsis tanganyikae CS-531, assembly GCF_029891675.1. Classification (NCBI taxonomy): domain Bacteria; kingdom Bacillati; phylum Cyanobacteriota; class Cyanophyceae; order Nostocales; family Nodulariaceae; genus Anabaenopsis; species Anabaenopsis tanganyikae. The sequence continues at coordinate 10,227 of NZ_JANQDF010000006.1, read as the reverse complement.
AGTTTCGCCCGTGCAAATTGTTTCAGTAGCTACAAGTATGATTCCATTTTTGGAACATGATGACGCTAACCGCGCTCTTATGGGTTCCAATATGCAACGCCAAGCTGTACCGCTGTTAAAGCCGGAGCGTCCTTTGGTGGGTACTGGTTTAGAAGCTCAAGGTGCAAGGGATTCGGGGATGGTGATTGTTTCCCGCACGGATGGAGAAGTTACCTATGTGGATGCTACGGAAATTCGGGTTAAGCCTTTCAATGACTCTCCAGAAATTAAGTATCGCCTGTCTAAATACCAAAGGTCTAATCAGGATACTTGTTTAAATCAAAAACCTCTGGTTAGGATTGGCGAGCGGGTGATCGCCGGTCAAGTGCTTGCGGATGGCTCTTCTACCGAAGGTGGGGAGTTAGCGTTGGGTCAAAATATCATTGTCGCTTATATGCCCTGGGAGGGTTATAACTACGAGGATGCGATTTTGATTTCGGAGCGATTAGTGCAGGATGATGTTTATACTTCGATTCATATTGAGAAATATGAAATTGAGGCCAGACAAACTAAACTAGGACCCGAAGAAATCACTAGAGAAATTCCCAACGTGGGGGAAGATGCTCTACGCCAACTAGATGAGCAGGGAATTATTCGGGTTGGTGCTTGGGTCGAATCCGGAGATATACTAGTTGGAAAGGTTACACCAAAGGGAGAGTCTGACCAACCCCCCGAGGAGAAGCTTTTACGGGCTATTTTTGGCGAGAAAGCGCGAGACGTGCGGGATAATTCCCTACGGGTTCCCAATGGAGAAAAAGGACGAGTAGTTGATGTCCGTTTATTCACAAGGGAACAAGGTGACGAATTACCGCCAGGTGCTAATATGGTGGTGCGCGTATATGTAGCCCAGAAACGTAAAATCCAGGTCGGGGATAAAATGGCCGGTCGCCATGGGAACAAAGGGATTATTTCCCGGATTTTACCAGTCGAGGATATGCCTTATTTGGCTGATGGTTCCACCGTGGATATTGTGCTTAATCCTTTAGGTGTACCTAGCCGGATGAATGTAGGTCAAGTCTTTGAGTGTATGTTGGGCTGGGCTGCTCACACATTGGGAGTGAGGTTTAAAATTACACCTTTTGATGAGATGTATGGTGAGGAGACCTCCCGGACATTGGTACATGGGAAGTTACAGGAGGCAAGGGATGAGACGGGTAAGGACTGGGTGTATAACCCTGATAACCCCGGTAAAATTATGGTATTTGATGGTCGGACTGGCGAAGCTTTTGACCGACCGATTACAGTGGGGGTGGCTTATATCCTGAAGCTTGTACATTTGGTTGATGATAAAATTCATGCGCGCTCTACAGGTCCATATTCCTTGGTAACTCAGCAACCTTTGGGGGGTAAGGCTCAACAGGGTGGGCAAAGATTTGGAGAGATGGAGGTTTGGGCATTGGAGGCTTTTGGGGCGGCTTATACGTTGCAGGAGTTGCTGACAGTCAAGTCTGATGATATGCAGGGACGGAATGAGGCCTTGAATGCGATCGTGAAGGGTAAGTCAATTCCTCGACCTGGAACGCCGGAATCATTCAAGGTTTTAATGAGAGAGTTGCAGTCTCTAGGTTTAGATATTGCTGTCCATAAGGTTGAGACCCAATCTGACGGTAGTTCCTTGGATGTGGAGGTAGATTTAATGGCGGATCAATCTGTCCGACGTACACCTCCTCGTCCTACCTATGAATCTCTGACTCGTGATTCCTTAGAGGAAGACTAAAAAACCTGTACAGATGACGGTTGACGGTTGACTGTTGACGGTATTTTTCAGTTAACACTGAACTGTCAACAGTGAACGCATTTAAGGATTTACTCATGACTAAGGAAATATGAGAACAATACAGTCAAATCAGTTTGATTATGTCAAAATCGGTTTAGCATCACCAGAACGCATTCGCCAGTGGGGTGAGCGAACCCTACCTAATGGTCAGTTGGTGGGGGAAGTCACTAAACCTGAGACTATTAATTACCGTACTCTCAAGCCGGAGATGGATGGCCTATTCTGTGAGCGGATTTTCGGACCGGCTAAGGATTGGGAATGTCACTGTGGCAAATACAAACGAGTCCGTCACCGTGGTATTGTCTGCGAACGCTGCGGCGTGGAGGTAACGGAGTCGCGAGTGCGTCGTCACCGCATGGGATATATAAAGCTGGCTGCGCCTGTGGCTCATGTTTGGTATCTCAAGGGTATTCCGAGTTATATTTCGATTCTGCTGGATATGCCTTTACGGGATGTGGAGCAGATTGTGTATTTCAATTCCTATGTGGTGCTTAGTCCTGGTAATGCGGAAACTTTAAGTTATAAGCAGTTGCTCAGTGAAGACCAGTGGTTAGAAATTGAAGACCAAATTTACAGCGAAGATTCGACGCTGCAAGGGGTAGAAGTAGGTATTGGAGCAGAAGCCTTGCTGCGTTTATTAGCTGATATTAACTTAGAACAAGAAGCCGAAAACCTGCGGGAGGAAATCGCCGGGGCTAAGGGTCAGAAACGAGCCAAGTTAATTAAACGACTGCGAGTCATTGATAATTTTATTGCCACTGGTTCTAAACCTGAGTGGATGGTTATGTCTGTGATTCCTGTGATTCCCCCAGATTTACGCCCCATGGTGCAGTTAGATGGTGGGAGGTTTGCTACTAGTGACCTCAATGATCTGTATCGCCGGGTGATCAATCGGAATAATCGGCTGGCGCGATTGCAAGAGATTTTAGCCCCGGAGATTATTGTGAGGAATGAAAAGCGGATGCTGCAAGAAGCAGTGGATGCTTTAATTGACAATGGTCGGCGGGGTCGGACTGTGGTGGGGGCAAATAATCGCCCTCTGAAGTCGCTGTCTGACATTATTGAGGGTAAACAAGGGCGTTTCCGCCAAAATTTGTTAGGGAAGCGGGTAGATTATTCGGGACGTTCGGTAATTGTGGTGGGTCCGAAGTTGAATATCCACCAGTGCGGTTTACCTAGGGAGATGGCTATAGAACTATTTCAGCCTTTTGTGATTAATCGGTTAATCCGCAGTGGGATGGTGAACAATATTAAGGCTGCGAAAAAGTTGATTTCTCGTAATGACCCTAGTGTGTGGGATGTGCTAGAGGAGGTAATTGAGGGACACCCCGTGATGTTAAACCGAGCGCCTACCCTCCACCGTTTAGGTATTCAGGCTTTTGAGCCTGTGTTGGTCGAGGGTAGGGCGATTCAGTTACATCCTTTAGTTTGTCCGGCTTTTAATGCTGATTTTGATGGTGACCAGATGGCGGTGCATGTGCCTTTGTCTTTAGAAAGTCAGTCTGAGGCGCGACTGTTGATGTTGGCTTCTAATAATATTTTATCTCCGGCTACGGGGAGACCGATTATTACCCCTAGTCAGGATATGGTGTTGGGAGCGTATTATTTAACTGCGGAAAATCCTAGGGCGACTAAGGGGGCGGGTAGGTACTACGCTTCTCTGGATGATGTGATTATGGCTTTCCATCAAGGGCAGGTTGATCTACACAGTTATATTTATGTCCGCTTTGATGGGGATGTGGAAACAGAGAAACCAGATGTAGAAGCCCTGGAAGTGACGGAAAATGGTGATGGTACACGGACTGTGATGTATAAGTATCGCCGAGTCAGGGAGGATGCCCAAGGTAATTTAATGTCTCAATATGTCCGCACTACTCCGGGTCGGGTGATTTATAACAAGGCGATTCAAGAGGCTTTGGCTGTATAAACTCTTGACTGTTGGGTGTTGACTGTTGACTGTTGACTGTTGGCTGTTGACTGTCAACCATCTTTTTTACAAGATAGGGAATTACTAATAATGACTAAAGAACAGGCTGTTTTTCGGAATCGGGTGGTTGATAAGGGTCAATTGAGAAAGTTAATTTCTTGGGCGTTTACCCATTATGGGACGGCGCGGACTGCGGTGATGGCAGATAAGTTGAAGGATTTGGGGTTCCGCTATGCGACTAAGGCGGGGGTGTCTATTAGTGTGGATGATTTGATGATTCCCCCGACTAAGCGATCGCTGTTGGAGGCAGCGGAGGAAGAAATCCGGTCCACGGAGAACCGCTATCAACGGGGCGAAATCACCGAAGTGGAAAGGTTCCAAAAAGTAATTGATACTTGGAACGGAACTAGTGAGGCCCTCAAGGATGAGGTAGTAGTGCACTTTAAAAGCACTGACCCTCTCAATTCTGTATATATGATGGCTTTCTCTGGAGCGCGGGGGAATATTTCCCAGGTGCGCCAGTTGGTTGGTATGCGGGGTTTGATGGCTGACCCGCAGGGGGAAATTATTGATTTACCGATTAAGACCAATTTCCGGGAAGGTCTGACGGTAACTGAGTATATTATTTCTTCTTACGGTGCGCGTAAGGGATTGGTAGATACAGCTTTACGGACGGCGGATTCTGGTTATCTGACCCGGCGGTTGGTAGATGTTTCCCAGGATGTAATTATTCGGGAAATTGACTGCGGTACTACCAGGGGTATTCCTTTACGTGCCATGACGGAGGGGGGTAAGATTTTGATTCCTCTGTCTCAACGGTTGCTAGGGCGGGTAATTGCTGAGGATGTGGTGCATCCTGAAACAAGAAAAGTAATTGCGCCCCGGAATACTCCGGTGTCGGATGAGTTGGCGGATAAAATCCATGAGGCTGGGGTGACTGAGGTGGTAGTGCGATCGCCTTTAACCTGTGAAGCTGCGCGTTCTGTGTGTCAACATTGTTACGGCTGGAGTTTAGCCCATGCCAAAATGGTAGACTTAGGGGAAGCTGTGGGCATTATTGCGGCCCAAAGTATTGGAGAACCAGGGACACAGTTAACAATGCGTACTTTCCACACCGGGGGTGTGTTCACCGGTGAAGTGGCGCAGCAGGTTCGTTCTAAGAGTGACGGTACTATCCGGTTCCCCCGGAAACTCCGCACCCGTACTTATCGCACGCGACATGGTGAAGATGCTTTATATGTTGAAGCTAATGGAGTCATTCATTTACACTCAGACCATGAAAGCCAAGTCGCCCAAGAAATCAACGTTACCCAAGGCTCTACTTTATACGTCCAGAATGGTCAGCAGGTAAAAATCGGTCAATTACTGGCGGAAGTGGCTCTAGGTGGACGGACAACCCGCTTGAATACGGAAAAAGCGGTAAAAGATGTAGCTTCAGATTTGGCGGGTGAAGTGTTATTTGCAGAAGTTGTACCTGAGCAAAAGACAGACCGCCAAGGAAACACAACTACGACGGCTGCCCGGGGTGGATTAATTTGGGTATTATCTGGAGAGGTTTACAATTTACCACCGGGGGCGGAATTGGTGGTAAAAAATGGTGACCGAATTTCAGAAAACGGCGTTTTAGCAGAAACCAAGTTAACCACACAACATGGGGGAGTAGTACGGTTACCGGAAAATCTCCCCGGAAAGAATGCTAGGGAAATTGAAATCATCACAGCTTCTGTAGTCTTAGACCAAGCTACAGTCACCGTAGAAAGTTCCCAAGGTCGTAACCACTATTTAATTACAACTAGTAATAACCAAGTTTTTAACTTACGGGCGACCCCAGGTACAAAAGTCCAAAATAGTCAAGTAGTAGCTGAACTAATTGATGACCGGTATCGTACAAATACGGGTGGTTTTCTTAAGTTCGCGGGTGTAGAGGTTCAGAAGAAAGGTAAAGCGAAACTAGGTTATGAGGTGGTTCAAGGGGGTACACTTTTGTGGATTCCTGAAGAAACTCATGAGGTGAACAAAGATATCTCCCTACTTTTAGTGGAAGATGGGCAATTTGTGGAAGCTGGTACTGAAGTTGTTAAAGATATTTTCTGTCAAACCGGTGGAGTGATAGAAATCACCCAGAAAAACGATATCCTCCGGGAGGTGGTGATTAAACCCGGTGAGTTGCTGCTGATGGATGCGGGACTTACTACTGCTGACGCGGGGGATTTGGAAGAAATTATGGGCGTGGATAATACTTTTGTCCAACCCGGTCAGGAGTTTCGCGGTGCAGTGGCGACTGAGTTACGCTACGTTCAGTATGTGGAAACTCCAGAAGGTCCGGCTTTATTAAGCCGTCCGGTGATAGAGTTTCCAGTACCTAATCATCCAGATGTTCCTTCAACAACATCTATTAATCAACAAACTGGGCGCTCTATACAAATGCGGGCAGTGCAGCGCTTGCCTTATAAGGATTCTGAACGTGTTAAGTCTGTGGATGGGGTGGAACTTTTACGAACTCAGTTAGTTTTGGAGATTGAGCAAGATGGGGAACAAGACCATGGTGGTTCTCCTTTGGCTGCGGACATTGAGTTAGTACAAGATGCGGAAAATCCAGCCGTGCAGCGTTTGCAGCTGGTGATTCTGGAGTCTTTGGTGGTGCGGCGGGATATAGCGGCGGATGCTACTCAAGGGAGTACGGAAACTAGTTTGGAGGTTGAGGATGGGGACTGCATAGCGCCTGGGTCTGTGGTTGCGCGTACTAAGATTCTTGCTAAAGATGGCGGAATTGTCCGGGGCGTGAGAGAAGACCTGGAAACCGTGCGGCGCTGTTTGGTTTTGCGTGATGTTGATAAGGTGGTGGTGAGTAGCTGCAGCCAACCCAAGGTTAAGATGGGTGACTTGTTGGTAGAAGGGGCGGAGCTAGCTCCGGGGGTGTTTGCGCAGGAGTCGGGGCAGGTTTGGTCTGTGGTTCAGAGGAAGACAACTGCTGCGACTGGTGAGGATTCGGCTCTGGCTGGGCAGGAATATGCTGTTTATATCCGGGTGGGTCGCCCTTACCGTGTGAGTCCGGGGGCTGTTTTGCAGGTGGAAGATGGGGATTTGGTGCAACGGGGGGATAATTTGGTTTTGCTGGTGTTTGAACGGGCGAAAACTGGGGATATTATCCAAGGTTTGCCCCGGATTGAGGAGTTACTGGAGGCTCGTAAACCTAAGGAGGCTTGTATTTTAGCTCGGCGCTCTGGGGAGTTGCAGGTGGTTTATGGTGATGGGGATGAGGCGATCGCCGGGAGGGTAGTTGAGGCGAATGGGGTGGTGACTGAGTATCCCCTAGGACCAGGACAAAATTTAATGATTCCAGATGGAGGGGCTGTTACAGCTGGAGAACCACTGAGCGATGGCCCTTCTAATCCCCATGAAATACTAGAGGTTTTCTTTAGTCTAGGTTCAGAGGAGGGTGTTTATGCTTGTGCTAGTCATGCTTTGCAAAAGGTACAGACTTTTTTAGTCAATGAAGTGCAGATGGTGTATCAGTCCCAGGGGATTGATATTGCTGACAAGCACATTGAGGTAATTGTCCGCCAGATGACTAACAAGGTCAGAATTGATGATGGTGGAGATACTACGATGCTTCCTGGGGAGTTAGTGGAACTGCGACAAGTAGAGCAGGTGAACGAGGCGATGTCGATTACAGGGGGGGCGAAGGCACAATATACGCCCGTGCTGTTAGGGATTACTAAAGCCTCTTTAAATACGGATAGTTTTATTTCTGCAGCTTCGTTCCAAGAAACTACTAGGGTATTAACTGAGGCAGCTATTGAGGGGAAATCTGATTGGCTGCGGGGGTTGAAGGAGAATGTGATTATTGGGCGCTTGATTCCGGCGGGGACTGGTTATAACACTTACGAGGAGCCGGGGGCTTTAGATGAATATGGGACACTAGAGGGTAGCGGTGTTTTAGATGAGGTGGATGACCCGCTGGATATGGTGTTAGATGACCGCACAGCGCGCAGTTATAACCTGGATGTTTCTGGTTTAGGGGAGGGTACTTTTGGTACTCGTCGCTCTGAAAGGTCAATATTAGATGAGGAGGATGAATTAATTGCGGATGACATAGTCAACGACTTGGTGGCTGACGATGATGAATATGAAGATGATATGGATGAGGATGAGGATTTTTAAAACCTTGCACTCTCAGATCTAGTATCCGGGGGTTACCCATCCCCCAACTCCTCCCCTTGCAACGTAAGGGGGTGTATATAGAATGGCGCTATCCCATCTTGTCAAGATCATCAAATACATGATCTTCGGTGTCACACAGAGCCCCGACTTCTGGACAAATTATATTAGATTATCCCAATTATGTAAGAAGTCGGGGATATTACTCATGGAGGTGCGATCGCCTATAGCTTCGCCCTTCTGATTAGGTTTGACCCCACCCCCAACCCCTCCCCTTGCAACGTAAGGGGGGTATATAGAATGGCGCTATCCCATCTTGTCAAGATCATCAAATACATGATCTTCGGTGTCACACAGAGCCCGGACTTCTAGCTAAATTAGCCTAGATTATCTCTGATAATGTGAGAAGTCGGGGATCTTGCAGCTACAGAGAGTTTAAAAGCGTAATTGTTCGTTGATAACCATCGGGATCATCTTGAGTGAGGTATAATTGCCCTGCTCGTTGTAGGTTTTCCCTGGCTTTGTTGATGTCTCTGAGATAAACATAAACAGCACCGCGATACAAGTAAGCATAAGCATCATTAGGATCAATCGCAATAGCTTTGTTGTAATCAGCCAGTGCTAAATCCCATTTCTGCTGCTTACGGTAAACATTACTGCGAGCGATATAAGTCACTGTATCGCTATGGGATATCTGCACAGTTGGGGGTAAAGAGTCAGATTTCCAAGTAATGATTCTCTGGTATTTTCCTCCTGGTTCAGGTGTTAACCCCAAGGGTGTGGGAATTTTCTCCACACAACCGGGGTAGCGAGTTGAGAGACAAGTAAAGCTGTTTTGATTAGTTTTAGTTTGACTCCAAGTCTGGGTAGCACTGAGGGTAAATGTCAGTGTTGTTAAGGCTACAGCGCTAGTTAGTCCTATTCAGTACATGGGTCTTACCTGTGACAGTTGATAGATTATTTAACATAATACTTAGAAATACAGAAGCTGTTGACTTATACGTATTGGAGATTATTTCTGATTTTTTTTGGTTAAACTATAGCATTTCCCATGCTCGTGAGGTACATTTTTTTTTAGTTTGAGGGAATAGGGAATTGGTGTGTACTTCATGAGCCTGAAAAAGGCTATATCACTTATCAGAGGAATAGATGGGAATTTTAGCCAATAATTAATCCCCAATCCCCCCACTAACTGATTAAATGGACTGGTGGACTGTTAATGATACAATTGGGAGATTAATTCCTCTCAATGCTCCAAGGATTTTTTATGAGCGAAGTATTAACAAATACGAATTACAGAAATTAGCCGTCCGCCTTTATTAGCTGGCGTTACATAGTCCCCAAAGTATACTATCAGTGATAGAATTGGGTATTTAACAAATGACCATTGAAACCAACTTTTCCAGTTTATCCGCAATAGAATACGTACCTTATATTGATATAAACGGAGAATTGCCTCAAGTATTTTCTGGCAAAATAGGCGTATACGCTATTTTTGACCAGGCTAAACAACTACAATTTGTCGGCTATTCTCGGGATGTTTACTTGAGTCTTAAGCAACATTTAGTCCGTAAACCAGAACAATGTTATTGGGTCAAAGTGCAAACAATTGCAAGTCCTAAACGTGCAATTTTAGAAAGTATTCAAAATGCTTGGATAGAGGAAAATACTACTATTCCTTTAGGTAATGCAGATGATCGGGAAAGCTGGACACAGGCTATTAATGTGCTGCAATTAATGACACCTGAGGAAGAAGAAAAATATCATCACCCAGCTAATGATGAATTGGCGCAAATCAAAGTACTGAAAAATATAGCCCGGCGAGTAGAAGCAGAAATTTTACTAGTATTGAAAAACCGCGGTTTACAAGAACAATTACGGTTTAATCCCAAATTGAAAGAGCAAGGATTATTAGATTTAAAGTAAGTTGATGGCCTTAGCCGATATTTGTCAAGTCATGATTAGTGTATCAAATATTGTTTGACCCCACCCTAACCCTCCCCTTGTAAGGGGAGGGGACTGGATTTTATTGTTTATTGTGTGTTCGGTGTGTTCCCCATTCCCCATTCCCCATTCCCTGATCCGGTGTTCCCTTTTCCCTAAGATAAAAATTACCTGTTGAAAACTTATCAAACATCCTCTTATCGGATATTTGAAAAAAGATGATCCTGCATCAAAGATTTCTTTAGAGTTTGTGAAATTATAGACAAATCTACAAAGTCACTTTACCAGGGGTAAACCTGATTGGAGTTACTCCTAACCCCTCTATCCCGTCTGCAAAAGCGTTCAGGACTGCTTTTCTTAATATGTTGTACGCCCCATT